>SYFR01000506.1 GCA_005800325.1 Myxococcales bacterium
ACAACTGCGACGAATTGACTTGCTCGACAGGCCGACCCGCTTACAACGCACGCACACTAGACTGACATGTCAGTCGAAGGAGTCTCCGTGTCCTCTCTCATCGCGATCGGCCTCGACGTAGGCAGCACCACCGTCAAGGCCACGGTGGTCGACCCCGACAGCCTGACCATCCTCTGGTCGGACTACCAGCGCCACGAGACGCGCCAGCCGGAGACCTGCCTCGAGTTCCTCGTGCGCATCGGCACGGCCTTCCCCGACGCCGACGACATCCGCATCTTCGTGACCGGCAGCGGCTCGGGTCAGCTCGCCGAGCCCCTCGGGGCGCGGTTCGTGCAGGAGGTCAACGCGGTCACGCTCGCCGTGGAGAAGCTCCACCCCTCGGTGAACGCGGTGATCGAGCTCGGCGGCCAGGACGCCAAGATCATCATGTTCACGACCGACGAGACGACCGGCGCGAAGGTCGCGCTCCCGTCGATGAACGACAAGTGCGCGTCGGGCACGGGCGCGACGATCGATAAATGCATGCTCAAGGTGGGCATGCCCGCGAGCGAGGTCACGAGCCTCCACTTCGACGCGACGAAGCTCCACCACGTCGCGGCGAAATGCGGCGTCTTCGCCGAGACGGACATCGTGAACCTCGTGAAGACCGGGATCCCCGCGTCTGAAATCCTGTGCTCGCTGGCGGACGCCATCGTGCTGCAGAACCTCAGCGTGCTCACGCGCGGCAGCACGCTGAAGCACCGCGTGATCCTGCTCGGCGGCCCCAACACCTACCTGCCCTTCCTGCAAGAGTGCTGGCGCGTGCGGATCCCCGAGATCTGGCGCGAGCGCGGGCACGCGTGGCCCGAAGACCGACCGATCGAGGAGCTCGTGTTCGTGCCCGACGGCGCGCAGTACTACGCCGCCTTCGGCGCGTGCGCGTTCGGCCTCGGCGAGTCGAGCGACGTGGGCCGCTACCTCGGGCTCGAAGGCCTCGTCGACTACATGAAGAACGGCCGCAAGGCGCGCCTCGCCGAGTCCGCGGGGCCGCCGCTCGTGACCTCGGCGAGCGAGGCTTCGTCGTTCGCGGAGCTCTACCGGATCCCGCGCTTCGTGCCGAAGAAGCTCGCGCCGGGACAGCTCGTGCGCGCCGTCATCGGGCTCGACGGCGGCTCCACCTCGAGCAAGGCCGTGCTCATCGACGAGGACGAAGAGATCGTGTGCAAGGCCTACCAGCTGAGCCGCGGCAACCCGATCGAGGACACGAAGGAGCTGCTCGGCAAGCTGCGCGACTACGTCACCGGCGAGGGCGCGCGCCTCGAGATCCTCGGGATGGGCGCCACGGGCTACGCCGCCGATGTGCTCGAGCGGAGCATGAAGGTCGACGTCAACGTGGTCGAGACCGTCGCGCACATGATGAGCGCGGTGAAGTACTGCGGCGACGTCGACGTGGTCTGCGACATCGGCGGCCAGGACATCAAGGTCCTCTTCATCAAGAACGGCGACATCCAGAACTTTCGCCTCTCGAACTCCTGCTCGGCGGGCAACGGGATGCTGCTGCAGGCGATGGCCGATCAGTTCGGGCTCCCGGTCACCGAGTATGCGTCGACGGCCTTCGCCGCCGAGCTCGCGCCCAAGTTCAGCTACGGCTGCGCGGTCTTTCTCGACACCGACCGCGTGAACTTCCAAAAAGAGGGCTTCAGCAAAGAGGAGCTGCTCGCGGGTCTCGCGCAGGTGCTGCCGAAGAACGTGTGGCAGTACGTCGTGCAGATCCCGAGGCTCGCCGCGCTCGGACGCCGCTTCGTCTTGCAGGGCGGCACACAATACAACCTCGCCGCCGTCAAGGCGCAGGTCGACTACATCAAGCAGCGGGTGCCCGACGCCGAGGTGTTCGTGCACCCGCACACGGGAGAGGCCGGCGCGCTCGGCGCGGCGTTCGAGGCGCTGCGGGTCACGAAGCGCCGCGGCTCATCGACCTTCATCGGCCTCGATGCGGCGATCGACATTCGCTACGAGACGAAGAACGACGAGAGCACCGTCTGCCACTTCTGCCCGAACGAGTGCAAGCGCACGTTCATCGACACGACCTGCCCCGACGGCTCGACGGCGCGCTACATCTCCGGCTTCTCCTGCGAGAAGGGCACGGTCGAGAGTGAGGCCGCGATGCTCGCGCTCGTGAAGGAGCGCAAGGCCACGGCCAAGGAGTTCCCGAACCTCGTCAGCTACGAGGCGAGCCGCGCCTTCAAGCACTTCTTCGATTTCGTGCCGCAGCCGCCGAACGGCACGCCCGTCGAGAGCGTCGTCGTGAAGAAGGGCCTCTTCACGATCAAGCGGGAAAAGGTGGTGCGGCCGTATCAGCGCGCGAGCCGCGAGGCGCAGGCGCGGCTCAAGACGACGCGCATCGGCATGCCGCGCGTCCTCAACATGTACTCGACGGGGCCGTACTTCCGGACCTACTTCGAGGCGCTCGGCATCCCGAAGCAGAACGTCGTCTTCAGCGACGCCACCACCGAAGAGCTGTGGGTCGCCGGCGGCAAGTACGGCTCGGTCGACCCGTGTTTCCCGAGCAAGGTGGCCCAGGCGCACATCCACAATCTCCTCTTCGACCACCACAGCGCCGACAAACCGCTTTCGTACATCTTCTTTCCGATCCTCATGACCGTCCCGAACTTCGTCGCCAAGACGATGGACGCGACGAGCTGCCCGATCGTCGCCGGCGTGCCCGAGGTGATGAAGGCCGCCTTCACGAAAGAGGTCGACTTCTTCGCGCAGCGCGGCATCGAGTACCTCGACCCGGGCCTGAGCTTCTCGGAGCCGAACCTCACCGCCGCGCGCATGTTCGCGACCTGGGGCACGCGCCTCGGCATCACCGAGGACGAGAGCGACCACGCGCACAAGGAGGGCCTGCGCGCGCTCGAGGCGTTCGACCGCGATCTGCAAGACAAGGGGCGCGCCATCCTCGAGACCGTCGAGGCCGAGAACCGGATCGCGCTGCTCGTCGTCGGTCGCCCGTACCACTCGGATCCGGGCCTCAACCACGGGATCCCGGAGGAGTACCAGGTGCTCGGCTACCCGATCCTGAGCGTGCGCTCGTTGCCGCGGGATCCGGACTTCGTGCAGCGCTTCTTCAAGGACGGCGAGGATCCAAACGACATCAACGACGTCTGGCCCGAGAACTACTCGGCCAACAGCGCGCAGAAGGTCTGGGCCGTGCGCTACGCCGCGCGCCACCCGAACGTCGCCATCCTCGATCTATCGAGCTTCAAGTGCGGCCACGACGCGCCCACCTACGGCATCGTCGACGCGATCGTCACGAGCGCCCATGTCCCCTACGCCGCGCAGCACGACATCGACGCGAACAAGCCCAGCGGCTCGATCAAGATCCGCGTGAAGACCTTCGCGCACAGCCTGAAGCTGCACGAAGAGGCGCTCGTGGATGTCGCCGCGAAGAAGTCCGAGCTCGACCGCAACATCGACGAGAAGCACCTCTTGCTCTTGCAAGAGAAAGAGGCGCAGCTCGAAGCTCGTAACGCGCACGCGCCGGAGCTGCGGGCTGAGATCGAGGCGCTCGCCGCGAAGATCCAGCGCTACGTCGCCGCGCCCGCGGCCCCCGAGCCGCCGCGCACCGGCCTCGTGCAGCTGAAGCGCAAGGCGCCGCAGCATGCGCTCGGGGCAACGGAACCGGCGAAGGCGGCGATGGCCCCCGAGCCGGCGATCGACGCCGCCGAGTGAGCCGAGCGTCGGCACCGCCCCGCATGAACCGACCGCGACACCAACGAATGAGCCGCGCGCGACACCAACGAATGAGCCGCGCGCGACACCAACGAGTGAGCCGACCGCCGGCACCGTGCCCTGCGAAAACTTCCCCGTACGCCCCAAGAACCCAGGAAAAGCCATGAACGCACCCACGACTGACTCACGGGTCACTTCGAAGAAGAGCCTCCCCCTCGCCGGCAGCAAGGGTCCGGACGCGGACCTCGGCGAGCGCGAGCTGAAGGAGAACCTCGCGGCCTACGAGGCGGCCGAGCGGGAGCGACTCGGCCTGCGACGCGCGCGGCGCCAGTGGGTCGACACGATGGTCAACCCCGAGATGACGCGGAGCGAGCGCGAGGGTGTCACGCTGCTCATCAGCGGGCTCACGAACGCGCAAGATTTCCTGGTCGAGGCGGCGATCTCGAGCCAGGGCCACAAGGTCAAGAACATCGGCTGCCCCGACACCGAGGGCCTGCAGTACGGCAAGGAGTACGGCAACCGCGGCCAGTGCAACCCGACGTATTTCACCGTCGGCAACCTGGTGAAGTACCTCTGCAAGCTGCGCGACGAGCGGGGCCTCACGAGCGAAGAGGTCGTGCGCGACTACGTGTTCTTCACGGCGGGCGCGTGCGGGCCGTGCCGCTTCGGGATGTACGTGACCGAGTACAGGAAGGCGCTGCGCGACGCGGGCTTCGAGGGCTTCCGCGTGATGCTGTTTCAGCAGCAGGGCGGACTCTCGCAGGCGAGCGGCGACGACGTGGGGATCGATCTCAGCCCGAAGTTCTTCATGGCGATCGTCAAGGCCGTCGTCGCGGGCGACGTCATCAACGCGCTCGGCTACCGCATCCGCCCTTACGAGGTCGAGCCCGGCGCGACGAACCGCGCTAGCGAAGAGGCGAAGAAGCTCTGCTACGAGGCGCTCTTCAGCGGAAAGAACATCTTCTGGGCGCTCTACCGCAGCCGAAAGCTCTTCGCCGGGGTGAAGGTCGATAAATTGCGCGTCCGCCCGAAGGTCGCGATCATCGGCGAGTTCTGGGCGATGACGACGGAGGGCGACGGCAACTACCAGCTGCAGAAGTTCCTCGAGAGCGAGGGCTCGGAGTGCGACATCCAGCTCACGACGGCGTGGCTGCTCTACAACATCTGGGAGGTGGCGCGCGACACGCGGGAGCGCGACGGGCTGCGCCACGCCGACGACGCGAAGAGCGGGCTCGCGGAGCACCAGGGGGCGCTCGACGTGGCCAAGCGCCAGGCGTCGCTCAAGCTCGCGGAGTGGGGGCTGCGGCTCGGGTTTCAGGCGTTCGCGCTGCCGCCGGGGCTCCACAACTACCCGCTGCCCGACATGGACCACGTCGCCGAGGTCGCCGATGCACACTACTCGAACGATCTGCGCGGCGGCGAGGGCCACATGGAGGTCGGCAAGCTCATCAGCAACGTCGTCGGCAAGAAGGCGCACATGACGCTCAGCGTGAAGCCGTTCGGCTGCATGCCGTCGAGCGGCGTCTCGGACGGGGTGCAGTCGCTCATCACGACGAAGTTTCCTGGGACGATCTACTGCGCGGTCGAGACGAGCGGCGATGGCGCGACGAACTTCTACTCGCGCGTGCAGATGTATCTCTACAAGGCGCGGCAGGCGGCCGAAGAGGAGCTCGCGGCCACGCTCGCCGAGCACGGGCTTTCGCGCGCGGACGTCGAGGCGTTCCTCGCCGCACACCCGAAGTACGCTTCTCCGCTCCACAAGAGCCCGCATGCGGCGTGCGGGTCGGCCGCGGATCTCGTGCACGAGGTGGCGCCGCTCATCAAGCTCTCGCGGCTCGAACGCACCAAGCGTGCGGGCCTCCGCATCGCGGCCAGCCAGGCCGAGGCGTGGGCGTCGATGCCGGGCAAGCTCGAAGGCGCCCTCCGCGCGCTCGGCGATCCGGAGGTGCGCGCGAAGGTCGCGCTCGATCTCGCGGTGGTAGGCGAGCTCGTGACGGGCAAGGCGCGAGATCTCTACGGCCCGCTGATGAAGCGGCTCGCGGTGCGCGCCTACTTCGGCAGCGACGGCGACGGGCACGCGCACGGCGCGAGCCACGGCGAGAGCGCCCAGCCTCTCGCGGCCGAGTGACGGCGCGGCCCAGCCCCTCGCGGCCGAGTGACGGCGCGACCCGGCGCCTCGCGACACAGCCACGTCGGGTAGACTGCCGATCGTGAACTCGGCGGAGCCACCCTCCATCCCGCGCGGCGGCGGCGGACCGCCCCAACCCCTGCCCAAGGGCGCGGGCGTCGCGCTCGTGGCGATCAGCGTGGCGACGCTCGTCGCGATGTTGGGCATGCTCGCGTGGCTGCTCACGTAGCCGAGCGCGCTGACGCTCGTCGCGATGTTGGGCATGCTCGCGTGACGGCTCACGTAGCCGAGCGCGCGCGCACTGACTCGCCGGTCAGTTGCTGGCGCTGGCGCCCGCTCGCGTAAGAGCGTCTTCGAGCTCAGCCGCGTCGACGAGCCCGATGTGTCGCCACACCTCGCAGCCCTGAGCGTCGAGCAGCACGACGCTCGGCACGGACTGAATGCCGTCGAACGCGCCGCGTCCGGCGATGGAGTCGGCGTCGGCGAAGGCGAGCGGGTAGTTGAGCTCGAGCGCTGAAGCGAACGCCTCGACCATCGGCCGGCTCTCGCGAGGCTCGAGCGCGATGCCGAGCGCGTTGATGCGCGGGCGGTGCCGGCGCAACGCACTGCCGACGAGGCGAGCCTCCGCCTGCGAGGCGCGGTCGTAGGTCGCGACAAAGGCGACGACGGTCAGGCGCCCGCGGAGCTCGGCGCTCGTCACCGAGCCGCCGCCGACGCGCTCGAAGGCAAAGTGGCGCGGCTCGCAGCCGTGCGCGACCGAGCGCGCCTGCGCCGCATCGCCGAGCGTGTCTCGGGTCGCGGCGGCCGGCACACACCCGAGGCCCGCGAGGGCGACGAGCGCAGGCCATGACAGCGCGACCGCGAACGGCGCGAGCAGCGGCGTGGGCGGCGACTTCGACGGCGGCAGCGGCGCTTCGCCGACAGCCGCACGGCTCATCCCGCCTCGGAGGCGAGGTCGCGCGCGTTGAACAGCTCGGCGCAGCCGCGCAAGAGCTCCGGGATCTCGCGGCCGCTGCGCCGATGCGCGAGGACGGCGTGGGCGAGCTCGTCCACGATGGCGTCGCGTGAGCTCGCGTAGAGGTGGATCCCCTCGATCTCGGAGCCGCGGCTCGGGGCGTCGCAGTCGCGGATGATCGGGATCTGGCGCACCCAGTCGAAGCCGACGTCCTTGACGATGCGGAAGACGAGCACGCGCACGAACTCTAGGTAGAGCGGGATCACGAGGACGGCGATGCGCACGCCGGCGGGCAGCGCCTCGGAGGCGGTGCCGACGAGGGCGCGCTTGACGTTGGCGATGCTCGACAGCGAGGTGTTCGCGGCGCGGCGGATCCGCTCGTGCCGCGCGGGATCGCCCTCGACGGCGAGCAGCGGGCCGTAGAGCGCGGCGTCCGGAACCTCGAGTCCAGGCGCGTCATCGGCGAGCGCGTCGAGCCAAGCGTCGCGCGCCTCGGGCGGAAGCTCGCCGTAGAGGTGCGCCGCCGCGGTCGCCGCCGTGGCATCGGAGGCGAGCGAGGCAAGCCACACACGCCAGGCCCCGCGTGCGCGCGCATCGGCCTCGACCGTCACGCGGGCACGCTCGCCGTGCGCGAGGCCCGGCCCTGCTTCGGGCGAGCTCCCAGCCGACGGCGGTGCACTGCTCTCACGCGTCATCGAACATTCCCCTCACTCGCCGCCAAACACCACGTCCCTCGAAGAGTCGAGGCTCTTCTCACAAGCGTTGTACGCCCGCAAGCTTGCAAAAACGGCGACCAGCAAATCACCGCGCGGTGTCACACGCGCTCGCGCGAGCTGTGCGCGTAATGGCGCGTTGAGGCGCGCATTGCGGCTGTCGCGAACGTTGCCAGCTGGCGAAGCGCACGCGTCCTGCTAGTGTCGGCGTGCCTTGATTCGCTGCGCCACGCCAAGTCCCGCCGCGCATGACGACGACCTCGCGCTCGACATGCCGGCGCTCGAAGACGACGTCGCGGGCCACGGCGCACAGGGCGACCACGGCGAAGAGCTCGACGTCCCCGTGGTCGCGGGTGATGCGCTCGACGATCGCGCGGCGGACGACCTGCCGCTCGAGCCGCACGCCGAGCTTGCGGAGGCGGGCCCCGCGCTCGGCGACGACGCCCACGGTCTCGGCGCCGACGACGCGCTCGTCGGGGATGAGCTCGACGTCGCCGAGGGCGCGCCGAGCTTCATCGGCTACGAACACGACGGGCTCGACTTTGGCGATCACGACGGGGACGACCACGACGGGCGCGACGAGCCCACGCGGCACGGCCCCGACGATGGCGGCCTCGAAGGCTTCGACGAGGCGGGCGCGGACGACTTGAGCGATTTACCGGCGCTGGACGGCCAGCACGACGACGGCGATCATGAGCTCGACGTCGGGATCACGCTCGAGGAGCCGCCGGCCATGCCGCTCGCGTGACGCTGTGCCGATGGCGCGACGACCGCGCAGCGGCTATCGCGACTCGACCAGCGCCGTGTGAAGCGCACGCTGCGCCAGGTCGGCCTCGTCCGCGGCGACGACTACCGCGAGCCGCACCGGAGTGAGCGCGACGAGCTGCGGGGCTCGATCGAGCGTGGCTAGCGCGCGGCGAAAGCCGGCGAGCGCCTCGGGCTCGGCGCCGAGCGACGCGCCAACGACGCTGACGAAGGCGACGCCCTCGGTCACCTGCGCTTCGCCGAGCGCCGCGAGCCCGGCCTTCGCCTCCGCCCAGTCCGGCGTGCTGATGAGCGAGAGCACGAGGCGCGCCGAGCCCGCCTGGGCGTCGAACGCGAGCAGCGGGATCTTCGCGCGCTCGAGCCACGCGAGGAGCCGCTCTTCCGCGCCCTCGCCCGACAGCCCGACGAGGGCCACCTGCCGGTCCGCCGACACCGCGCGCACGCCGCGACTCTCGTCGGCCTCGGCGCGCCGGACCACCGTCTCCTTGCCGCTCGCGGCCTCGAAGGTCGACCGCGCGTGGATCGCGATGCCGCTCTTTTTCGCCCACTCGACGGCGTGCGCGTTCAGCACCTTGGCGCCGGCGTGCGCCATTTCCTGCAGCACGTCGTAGTCGATCACGCCGAGGTGGCGCGCCTCAGGCACGACGCGCGGATCGGCGGAGTAGACGCCGTCGACGTCGCTATAGATCTCGCAGTGAATCGCGCCGAGCGCCGCGGCGAGCGCCACCGCCGTCGTGTCGCTGCCCCCACGGCCAAGCGTCGTGATCTCACGCCGGTAGCTCATGCCCTGATAGCCGGCGACGATCACGATGCGCCCCCGCGCGAGCTCGTCTTCGATGCGGTGCGGCCGCACCTCGATGATGCGCGCGTCGAAGTGGCGATCGTTCGTGATGATGCCGGACTGCGAGCCCGTGAAGCTGATCGCCTCGTGCCCGCGCGCCTGGATCGCGATCGACAAGAGCGACATCGCCACGCGCTCGCCCGTGGACACCAGCATGTCGAGCTCACGGCGCGGAGGCTCCGCGGCGCCCGCGACCTCGCGCGCGAGCTTGAGGAGCCCGTCGGTGGTCTTGCCCATCGCGCTCACGACCGCGACGACGTCGTTGCCCGCCCGGCGCGCGGCCACGATGCGATCGGCGACGCGCCCGAGCTTGTCGACGTCGGCGACCGACGAGCCTCCGAACTTCTGCACGATGATCGCGCGCGGAGTCGATTGCACGGGCTTCTCGCTGGGATCTTCGAGCAGCATCGGTGTCCTCGAGGCTAGTGCACGGAGTCCATCGCAACGACGGGAGGCACGAGCCGGCGGTATCACGAACCCTCGCCGCGAGGCGAGCTTTCGGCGGCACGGCATGGAGCGCCCGCGTCTCGATCGCGCTTCCCGCATGCGCAGGATCACGCGCCACGCCGCGCGCTCGGTCCGCGTCAGTCGCGCGCGAGCATGAGGGCGTAGAGCTCGGCTTCGCCGCCACGCCCCTCGGCGAGAGCTTGGTCGCGGAGCCGCGCCAGCACCGCGCCGCGCAGCGGGATGAGCTCGCGCGCCGGCGGCTCACCGCCTTCTTCGATCCGCGCAGCGAGCAGCGCGAGCAGCTCGTGGTCGCGACCGAGCCGCTCGAGCGCCGCCGCGAGCCTGCGTACGACGTCGGCGTTGTTCGGATCGCCGCGCAGTCGCTCGCTGAGCTCTTCGACCAAGCGCTCGTCGTCCTCGTCGCCGCTCGGCGCGAGCGACGGCAGCTCGATCACGGGCAACATCCGGCCGGGCGACGAAGGCGCGGGCGGCGAAGACTCGGGCGAGTCCGACTCGCGCGAGTCCGACTCGGGCAACGAAGACTCGGACGGGGGCGAAGATGCAGAGAGCTCCGAGTCGGGCGCGGGCGAAGCTGCCGGCGGCGAAGATGCGGGCGGCGAAGATGACATCGCGTCGTCCGCGTGCGACGGCGCGACTTGCGACACCGCGTGGAACGGCGCAACCTGCGACACGGCATGCGCAGGCGCGCCTCGTGGCACTCCCCGTGACGGCGTGCCTGGCGCGGCAGCGAGGCGCTCGAGGGCCTCGCTGACTTCGCGAAAGCGCGAGCCCAAGGAGCGCCGCGTCGGCACGAGCCGGAGCGCCACGCCGAGCAACCGCTTCGCCGCGTGCAAGTCACGCCGCTCGGTCGCCTCGAAGCGCGCGGCTTCTTCGAGCCAGGTCGCCGTCGCCGACGCCGCGTCGCGTCGCGTCCCGTACGTCCCCGCCGCGTCCCGCTCCTCTAAGGCGCGCCCTTCCCCCGGGAGCGCGGCTTCAACGAGCGCGGGCAAGACGCGATCGATCTCGTCGGCCATGCGCGCATAGGCCTCGCTCGCGCCCACGTGGTCGCCAAGCTCCGCGCGCCAGCGCCCCTCGCACGCGCGCGCCTCGACGGCCTGAGCCACGAGCGCCGGCACGGAGCGAACGTGGGAGATCGCCGCGGGCCGATCGTCCGCGACCGCAGCGAGCGCCTTCCCGAGCTCGATGGTGAGCGAATGCGCGACGATGCCGCGCCGCTCGGCGATCGCCACCGCGCGCGAGAAGAGCTCGAGGGCGCGCCTGCCCTGCGCCATGTCGAAGAGCGTGCGCCCGAGCCCGGCGACCGCGTCCAGGCTCTCGGGGAGGTAGCGCAGCGCGCGCTCGAAGATCTCGGCCGCGAGCGGAAGAAACCGTGCGCGCAGGAGCGTGTCTCCCGCGCGGCGCAGCACCAAGTGGCGATTCTCGGCGCCGTGCGCGGCCGCCTCGAGGTGCTCGACGTCGGCCTTGGCCCCCTTCTCGTCGCCGCGTGCGATGCGGAGCATGAAGCGCCGCCACCGGAGCGCGTCCCAGCCGGGCGCGCGCGCGATGGCCTCGTCGATGGCTCGCAGTCCTGCGTCATCGTCGCCGCAGAGCTCGGCCGCACGCGCATGCGCGAGCGCGGCGAGCGGACCGAACACCTCGGCCTCACCGGCACGCTCGAAGGCGACCCGCGCGGCGTCGCGAGCGCCCGAGCCCGAGAGGAGCTCCGCACCGAGCGCGCCCTCGTCGACCGCCGGACCGAGCTCCGAGAGCAGATCGAGCGCTGTCGCCGCGCGCCCTCCCGCGACGCGATCCAGCTCGCAGATGCGGCGCACGATCTCGGGGTGCCGCGGCGCGCGCTCGAGCGCCGCCAGGTACTCGCGCCGCGCATCTTCGAGGCGACCGCGGATGAGCGCCTCCTCGGCCGCCGCCACGAGCCTCGCGAGCTCGACGGCAGAGACGACGCGCGCGCTCGGCGGCGCCTTCGCCCCCTCGGTGGACGCCGAGAGCCGAAGTCCCTCGCTTGAAATCGACGGGCGCGACCACGCGAGCCCCGCCGTCGACGGCGCTCGCATCCCCGCGAGCGGCAAGAGCGCCCTCGAGATCGCTTTGGCGACGCCGCGCACGACGACCGCGCCCCCCTGCTGAGCGCCGTAAGGGCGGGTGAGCACCGAGAGCGCCTGAAGCGCGAGCTGCGCGGGTGTCGCGCCGAGCCCGAGTCCGCGCGCCTGCACCGGGACCAACTGCACCACGTCCTCGGCGCAGCCGACGAGCACCTCGAAGGCGAGGGCGCTCGATTCGCCGCGCACCCCGACGAGAAATCCGTCCTCGGTCGGCGCCAGCAAGAGCTCCGGGGTCCCCGGGTCGAGCAGGCCCGCGAGCGCCGCGCGCGCCCACCGCGAGACCGCCGGACGCACCTCGACGGTGAGGCGCTCGAGCTCGCCGCGACGGTTACGGAAGGCCGTCACCCCGCCCGTGAGATCGACCGGAAACCGAACTTCAGGCAGGCCCACGCCGAGCTCGCCGACGACGAGCGGGCCGAGCGCGAACGGCGCCTCGAGCTCGACGCCGAGGCGGCCTCGCGTGACGACGAGTCGCAGGCGCGGCCGATCGTCGATCGGCGGAGACGCGCTCCCGCTTGCTCCGTTTTTCCCGCGCGCGTCGCCCAGCACGCCGTGCCGCCGGGCCGAGCCCTGCGGAAGCTGCGATACCGAACCGCTGCGCGCCATCGGCGCAATCGTAGCCGCTCGCAACGGAACCGGAAAAGCGAACGGACGAAGCGCGCGCGGCAGATCGCGCTCGACGCCCGGCTCATGAAACGGACTCGCCCGCGGTCGGCAGGCGCCGAGCGGGCGAGATGACCGCGAGGAGTGGTCCTCGCGCGTGCAGCGACACGGAGCGCTATTGGTCCTTGGCGTTCACCTTGTCGAGTCGCTTCTGCATTTTCGCGAGGAGCTTATCGAAGCCCTTCTTGCGCAGGATCTTGAGAAACTGCGTGCGGTACGTCTTCACGAGGCTTGCGCGCTCGGTGACGATGTCGACGACCTTGAGCGAGCCGCCCACGACCTCGAGGCGAAAGTCGATCTCGATCTCGGGCTCGCGCGCGTCGGTCTTGTGCTTCGCGCGGGTCTTGACGACCGTGGCGTCGCCGTCGGTCTCTTCGCCCACGTAGAGGATCTCGTACGCGAGCATCTTCTTGAGGTTCTTCTTGTAGTTGCTGCGAACGAGCTCGGTCAGTAATTCACTGAAGCGCTTCTTTTCGTCGTCGGTGCGCCCGTCCCACTCGTCGCCGAGCGACCCGCGCGCGAACTTGTCGTAGGCGAGCATCTCGTCGAAGAGCGCACGGAGTTTTCCTTGCTGCGCCTCGGTCTTCGGCTGCCCGACGAGCACGAAGAGCTGCGCCTGCTTGGCCTTCACGGCCTCGGTGGCCTTGGCGGCGCTCGCGAGGCTCGGTACGAGCAGCCCGGCGACCAGCGCGAACAGTGCGATCCACTTCTTCTTGAGCATGATGTTCCTTGAGACCTGCCGTGTGACTAGGTGCGGTCGTTCCTGAAGCATCGCGCGTTGACGGCGGGAGCCTCCGGGTGGGAGGCGCGCCGAGCTCGAAAAAAGCAAGCCCGCGCGACGACGTTTGCCGGAGGACGTGCCTGCCCGCAAGGCTATTCACTGCGGCAGGCGGGCGCGCCCGGGGGCAATTTCCGGGGCAATTGCCCGTAGACATGCACGCTGCTCGATTGTATGACGCGCACCCTCGGGCCT
>SYFR01000507.1 GCA_005800325.1 Myxococcales bacterium
ATCACCGGGGCGTCGGGGGACTTCCTGGACCTCACCGACGACGACTGGCTTGAGGCGTTGCAGACCGACCTCATGGCCGGGGTGCGCGCGACCAGAGCCTTCATTCCGCACATGCGCAAGGCTGGCTGGGGCCGCGTCGTGCTGTTCTCGTCGCTCCCCGCTGCCGGCCTCAGCGGGTGACGACGACAGCGGTCGCGCCGCCGTTCTCGGGGGCGCCGGCACCGGTCGCCCCGTGCCAGCCAGCGGGCACCGGCGGATCGGTCCACTCGAAGAGCCAGCTCGCGTCGAGCGGCGAGGCGTTCACGCACCCGGCGCTCACGGGCTCGCCGAGGAGCTCGTGCCAGTAGGTCGCGTGCAGCGCGAACGGCGCCGAAAAATACTGCGTGAACGGCACGTCCGAGATGAACGAGCTGCGCTCCTCTCCGAGCACCGAGGCCATGGTGCTCGCGCGGTCCTTGTAGGTGATGCGGTAGCGTCCGAGCGGAGTCGTCGCGTCGCTCACGTTGTTGCCGCCCCGGCGCGGTATGCCCCCACGCCCCGGAGACACGAGCGTCGTGAACACGGGCTCGAGATCTTCGTAGGCGATGAGGATCCCGCGCGAAATGCTGACCGCGAGCCACTTTTCGCCGGCTGCGACGCCGAACGGGCGCGCCTTCACGGCCTCGGCCACGCTCGCGTCGCGCTCGTCGATCCACAGCGCCCGCTCGCAGCTCCCGCCGGTCGCGGGCAGTCGCGCCTTAGTCTCGAGGAGGACGCGACCCTCGTCTTTCGCCCGCGCCCCCGTGAGCGCGACGAACGTCCGCGGCTGGAACGACTCGCCATGGGCCGTGAGCGTCCCATCGCACTCGCGGCGATAGGCCGGGCGGGCCGCGCCGCGAAACCATGCGAGCGGAAGCTCCACCCCCGAGCCGAGCGTGACGCCGCGAAACTGGCTGCGCTGAAAGCGCCGCACGCGATCCGCAGGCACGATCGTGAGGTCCGTCGACAAGAGCCAGGTGCGCCCCTCCGCCTCGAAGGCGCCGGCGTACGAGAGCATCGACCCGTGCGGCAGGGTACGCACGAAGAGCTGCAGCGGCCGCACCTCTCGCGCCGTCATCCCGCGCGCGACGAACCCGGGGACGGGCATGTCCGGCGCGATGGGCAATGAGGTCGCGAGGTGCTCGTGGCTAGCGAGCGTCGCAGCGAGTCGCGGGGGACGATCGACGTGACCGTACCGCGCCTCGAGCCGCGCCGACTCGCCCGCGGTGGGAACGCGCGCGTACATGGGTGCCCCATTCGAGAGCGCAAACTCATACGGAAACGCACCGGCCCGAGGCAACGTGATCGCGTTGTTCTGGAGGAACGGCGTCGATTCGGACGCGGTCACGGTGCGGTCCTGGCACACGAAGCCGCGCGGCTCGATCGCGTAGAAGCCACCCGGGCAGCCCTGGCCGGCCACGATGTCGCGCTCGCGCAACGCGACGCTGTGACCGACGCGCAGGGTGCCGAGGAAACGCCCGCGCGCGTCCGGGCGCGGCCAGATGAAGGTCTGATACTGGACGCTCGTCACGCGCGGCACGTCGGCGTGCGCGGCAGTCGCGGGCGCGACCGCGACAAGGGCAGAGAGCGCGAGCCGACGAGGGACCTTCGCAATTGTGGCGAGCAACCGGCGCACGGATTGGCGATAATACCCCGGTGCGTGTCTCGCTGTGGCTTCGCGCCGAGGGCGTCGCCGCCGCATGGGAGTGCTTCAGTGCGCTGCTCTTCGTCTCGGCGGTGTTTCCGGCGGCGTTCGCGAGCCCGTGGCCAGGCGTCCTGTTCGCGGTCACGCTCGCGGCGTCGGCGCTCGTCGCGAGGTCGATGGTGCGGAGCCGGAGCGGGCGCTTCGGCTTCGCGGCCGCCCTGCGCTTGCCGAGCTGGGTCGGTGCCATCACGCCCCTCTTGCCCGGCTCGGATCTGCGCGTGCTCGTGGCGTGCTGCGGCTTCGGCGTCATGGCCTTCGCGCTCCGGCGCTTCATCTACCGTCGCTGGCTCGAGCCGACCGCGGGCGACCTCGTGCATGTCGCGCGCGAGCTGCGCGTCCAGCTGTCGGAGAATGCGGCCGTCGCCGGCATCGTCGGCGGCCACGTGATGCTGCTCTTCAGCGTGGCGTTCCTTCGAACGCGGAGCAACGTCGTGTTCCGCGCGTGGTGGGAGATCGTCCCCGCGCTCACGCTGATCGGCACCGCGGGGTTCACGCTCACCGTGCGCCTCCTGACCGCGGACATCGTGAGCGCCCTCGAGGCCAGCCTCGCAGCGCAGCCGTCGGACGAGGCCGAGAGCGCCGCCGCCGAAGCGCCCGAAGCCACCGTTGCGCCCGAAGCCACCGACGCCACCGAACGTGACGACGCGACGGACCCCGCCCTCGCCGTCCGGCTCGCCGCCGCGCTCGTGCAAGCGCAGCGCGCCCCCGCGCGATTGAGCGCGCTGAATTTCGGCCTCTGGTTGGTCTGCATCGCGATCGGCGTCGCCGTCATCCACCCGCCGCCGCGGCGCGTGCCGGACATCGTGGTGGCGCTCTCGTGCGGCACGCTCTTCGCGTGGGGCGTCTCGTTCTACCAGCGCGGCTGGCACACCGACGCGCTCGCCCCCGTGCTCCGGCACCTCCGCGCTGCCCTCGGCGTCCGCGCGACCGTGGCGGCGGTGAGCCTGCGGCGGCGCATGTTGACGGAGTTCGGGGTCCCGGTCCTCTTCACGTTCGCCCTCTCGCTCTTCGCGTCGATCGGGCTCTACCGCGCGCTCAGCGATGAGCCCACCTGGCAGGACGATTTCGCCGCCATCACCGCGCTCTCGGCGTCCTTCGCGATGCTGGTGATCGCCGTGGGTAACCTCTTTCGGCGCGTCGCGCGCGAGCTGAGCGCGCCCCTCACCGAGATCGCCGCGAGCGCAGACCGCGTCGCGACCGGAGAGCTCGCGCTCGCCGTCGCCGAGGTGAGCGGACCGCGCGAGGTCGTCGGCCTCGGTCGAAGCATCGAGCGCATGCGCCAGTCCCTCGCGACGACGATCGCCGCGCTGGAGTCCGAGCGGGAGACACTCGAGACGCGCGTCGCCGAGCGCACGATCGAGCTGCGCCGCGCGCTCGACGAGCTGAAGCAGGCGCAGGCGGCCCTCGTTCACGGCGAGCGCATGGCGCTGCTCGGCCAGCTCGTCGCCGGGGTCGCTCACGAGATCTACAACCCGCTCACGGCGGTCACCGGCAGCATCTCATCGCTCGAGCGCGTGCGTGACGAGCTTGGCGCGATGCTCGCGGCGTCGCGACGGGCCGAGGCGAACCTGCCGCCGCGCGACCGCGAGGCGCTCGAAGAGCTGCGTGCCTCACTCGACGTCGATGGCGCGCTCGAGGATCTCCGCGGCATAGTCAAGGTCGTGAACGGCGCGGCGCGACGCAGCGTGGAGATCGTCGCCACGCTGAAGATGCTGGCGCGCTCGGCGAGCGAGCCCGAGCCCGTGGATCTGACCGCAGGTCTCGAGGAGACGCTCGCGCTCTCGTCCTTCCGCACCCGCGCCGTCGGCATCGAGGTCGACACGAGGCTCGAGCCGCTCGGGCTCGTCGAGTGTCACGCGGGCGAGATCCACCAGGTGTTCATGAACCTCGTGTCGAACGCGATCGACGCCGTGACCGAAGGCATGCCCGAGCGCGGGGGCGGTCGCATCCTCGTGCGGGCGACGACCGCCGGCGACGACGTGCTCATCGTGCTCGCCGACAACGGCCCCGGCGTCACGGCCGGCCTCGAGGAGCGGATCTTCGAGCCGTTCTTCACGACGAAGGCCGCGGGCAAGGGCACCGGCCTCGGGCTGTCGATCTCGCGCGAGATCACGAACCGCCACGGCGGCTCGCTGACGGTCGAGCGGGCCGCGCCTCCGCTCGGCGGCGCCCAGTTCGTCTGCCGCCTGCCACGCGCTCGGCCACCCCGGAGCGCGCGGTCGGGTTCCTGATCTCGATCGCATCGCACCACGCGCTGCGATCCGGAGCCGCGATTCCTAAGAGGCGCGACACCTCGCCCGTGCCGGACGAATTGCACGCTTGCCAGAAACGCCGGCCTGTATGCTTGCGACCCCCGATGAGCATCCGCGCCGATCGAAGAAACAGGCACACGAAGGATCCGCTGCTGGGCAAGGTCGTGGCGGGCCGCTATCGGCTCGAGTCGCGCCTCGGCGAAGGCGGCATGGGGCTCGTCTATCGAGCGCGGCACGTGCTCATCGACCGCATCGTCGCCATCAAGCTCATCCGGCCCGACCTGCGCGCGGAGACCCACCTGCGCGCGTGGATGCTGCGCGAGGCGAAGGCCGCCAACCGCGTCGATCACGCGCACATCATCGACATCTACGACATCGGCGAGACCGAGGAGGGCGAGCTCTACCTCGTCATGGAGTACCTGCTCGGGACGCCGCTCTCGGCCGAGCTGTCGAACGGCCCGATGCCCATCGCCCGCAGCGTCGACGTCATCGAACAGATGTGCGCGGCGCTCGCCCGCGCCCACGACCTCGGTGTCGTGCACCGCGACCTCAAGAGCGACAACATCCTCTTGACCGAGCGCGGCGGCCGCAAAGATTTCGTCAAGATCCTCGATTTCGGCCTCGCGGCGCTGAAGCGCGACGCGCGCCTCGCCCCGAAGGGCGCGGTGTTCGGCACGCCCGAGTACATGGCGCCCGAGCAGACGCGCGGTGAGGACGCGTCGCCGTCGTCCGATCTCTACGCGCTCGGGGTGCTGCTCTACGAGATGCTCACCGGGCAGCTGCCGTTCCGCTCGTCGGACCGCGACGCGCTCTTGAAGATGCAGCAGTTCGAGCTGCCGGTGAAGCCGCGCGAGATCCGGCCCGACGTGAACCCGCGTGCCGAAGAGATCGCGCTGCGCCTGCTCGAGAAGAACGCGCAGAACCGCTACCTCGACGCGCACCACCTTCAGGACGATCTCAAGCGGCTGCAGCGGACCTTGCCGTCGTCGACCGCGTGGGAGGCCAAGGGCGACGCGATGCCGGCCCCGCCGCCACCTCCGGCGCCGCAGTCGGCGAACGTCACCGATTGGGCGAACCGCGCCTCGCAGTTCACGCGCATGGTCTCCCGCGCCTACTCGGGCCGCGACACGCCCGGAGACGTGCTGGCTTCGCTCAAGGCGAGCTGGGATCTCGCGGCGCGCGCGAGCCGGCTCGAGGGCGAGGTCGCGAGCCTCACCCGCAAGCTCGACGCGCTCGAGCGACGCGGACGCGCACTGCGCGCGGAGATCGGCCGCAAAGTCGAGGACCTCGCCCAAGAAGAGTCGCGGGCGCTGCGCGAGGCAGCGGGGCACAAGGAGGACGAACGCCGAATCGATGCGGAGCTCTTGGACCTCGAACGGCTCGCGCAGAACGCGCGCGACGAGGCGGACACAGCCCTCGCTGCGGGGCGCTTCGAGCCCGCGTATTTCGAGCGCGCGGGTGGAACGGCCGCGACCGTCGCGAGCAAGCGCGAAGAGCACGGCCGGTACCAGGCGCGGCGCCTGGACAAAGAAAAGATGGCGCGGGGTTTGCGGCGCCAGATCGAGCAGCTCCGCGTGCAGCTCTCGCGCTACGCCGAGGCGCTCGAAGAAGATCTCACGCGCGGGCGGACGCTGGTGGCCGAGCGCGCGCGCGAGGCGCTGAACTTCGAGCGCGACTTCCACAACGCGTGCACGACGCTGCTCGCGCACCTTCGCGACAAGCCCGAGTGCCGCGATCTCTTGCCCGAGCTGATGGCGGCCCTGCAGATGCCGCCGACCGCGTCGCAGAGCGGCGAAGGACCGGCGAGCGAAGACTCCCAGCGAATACAGCGGCGGCAGGCAGCGGTGCCGCGCGAGTAACCGACCGCCACGCGCCATCGCGAAAGGCGGCGGCCGCGTAGGAGGTCGCGCTTCAGGGGAGCTGCGCGGAGAGGAACGACCTCAGCTTGACGAGGTTCTTCTCGTCGCGGGCGAAGGCGGGCGCCTCGTAGCTGTTGGCCCAGCCATCGACCTCGTTGAGAAAATCGCCGCGCGTGCCGGCGTCACCGAGGATTTCGTCGACCGTGCGTCCGCGGGCGGCACCGCCGCGCAGTCGCTTCACGTAGGTCTCGAGGCGCGCATAGTCCGCGCCCAGCAACGCGGCGATGAGCTTCGCGTCGCGCGCCAGCCGAGCCACCTCGGGCGCGGCCTGCTCGCCGTCCGGCGCCTCTTGGAGCGCGAGCGCGGCGGCTACGCGCAAGACGAACGCGTCGTCGAGGTAGCCGAGCTCCTCGATCCCGTCGGAGATGAGGTCGAGCGACTTGAAAAGGTAGTTGAGTCCGCCCGCCGCGTAGCGTCGCACGGCCTCGGGGGTGTCCTCGGACGCAACGGCCTTCGAGAAGTCGCGCGCGTCGCTGGCGAGCGCTCGCAGCCACTCCGGGAACGCGTCGAGGCACTTCTTGTCGGTCTCGTTCATTGTCGCTCTCGCTTCTTGGCTAGTGCACCGAGTCGCCCGCTTCTCCAGCGGCGCTCGGGTTGCTCCGTACCACGTGGCCGCACCGCGCGCACCGTAGACGCACCACGAGGGCGCGATTACGTGCTAGACACGCGTCGCCCTCCGCGAGGGGGGCCGTGGTGAGGTAGCCAAGCGGTTAGGCAATGGTTTGCAAAACCATCACACGCGGGTTCGAATCCCGTCCTCACCTCTCGAGCGGCTGAGATAGCGCGCAGTGATCGTGGTGCTCGGTTTCCGCGACGACTGAGCGACGGGCGAGCGACGGCGGAGCGAACGATGCGGCCCTTCGACACCAGCGCCGAGGCGCACGCGTTCCAGATGGCGGCATACCGACGGATGAGCCCCGAGGAGCGGTCGGAGCTGGCCCTTCGCATGAGCGACGACGTGCGACGCATCGCCGCCGAGGGGATCAAGCAGCGGCACCCTCACTACTCGGAGCGAGAGGTCCGCCGGGCGCTCGTGGCGCTCCTCTACGGCAAGGAAGCGGCCGCGAAAGTGTGGCCGGGCGAGCCGGTGCCGTCGGTGTGAGCGGCGCGGAGACCTTCCTCGCACGTGTCGTCACGGCGCTCGAGACGTCGGGGATCCCGTACATGCTGGCCGGCTCCTTCGCGAGTTCTCACCACGGCGCTCCTCGCGCCACGCAGGACATCGACATCGTCGTCGATCCCACGTTCGACTCGCTCGATCAGTTCCTCGACGGCCTGAAGGGAGACGATGTCTACTTCGACCGCGACGTCGCTCGTGACGAACTCAAGCGGCGTGGCCAATTCAACGTCATCGATGGCTCCACGGCATGGAAGGTCGACATCATCTTTCGGAAGCCGCGCCCATTCAGCAAAGAGGAGCTCTCCCGTCGTGCCCCGGCAGTCATCCTCGGCGTGAGGGTCTTGGTTGCCACCGCGGAGGACACGGTCCTCGCCAAGCTCGAGTGGGCCAAGCTGGGCGAATCCGAGCGGCAGCTTCGCGACGTGCAAGCGCTCGTCGAAGCCAAGGGCGCATCGCTCGATCGCGCCTACGTCGAGCGATGGCTCGACGACCTCGGTGTTCGGGAGCTGTGGGAGCGGGTCCAGCCGTGATCCCGTCGAGCCGTCGCGCCGCTCGAGAGCCAGCTGGGGCGCGCGGCTCAGCGGCGCGGCTCAGCCGCGCGGCTCAGCGGCGAGGCCCGCCACGCAGCTTCGCGTGATAGACGAGCGTGCGCGCGTCGGGCGTCACCGGCTCGCGCGTGAAGTCCGGGTGCACGTCGACGACCGTGAGGCCGTTATAGTGAAAGAGCGCTTCGAGCTCTTGCGGGAAGAACTGCCGGTGGCATAGCGGCGTGACCCACTTGTGTCGCGGACGGTCGCGCGACTCGAACATCATGTCGACCTTGAGCACCTGGGTCATCGGGTCGTAGTCGAAGCGCTCGCCGTAGCGCACGACCTCGCCCGTGCCCGCGTGCCGAAATGGGCGCACGCGGTAGGTGCGGCTCGGGCTGCGCGCGAGCTCGGCGGCCGACGGCACCGACACGTCCACGACGAACTTTCCTCCGCGGGCGAGGTGGCTCGTGACGCGCGCGAGGTAGCGCTCGACGTCGGCGCGCGTGTAGAGGTGCAAGAACGTATTGAACGTGCACAAGACGAGGCCGAAGCGCTCGCGAAAACGGACCGCACGCATGTCGCCCTGTCGCAGGCGCACGCGCTCGCGTACGCCGGCCGGGGCGCGGCGCAGCTGACGGCGAAGGTCGTCGAGCATCGGCCGCGAACGATCGACGCCGGTGACTCGAACGCCGGCGTGCGCCAGAGGAAGCGCGATCCGTCCGTTGCCGCACCCGTACTCGAGCACGGGGACGTCCACCTCGCACGCGAGCCCCAGGTAGTAGTCGAGATCCGCGGTTCGGTCCGCGTACGTCGCCGCGTAATAGCTTGGATCTTCGTAGTGCGAGTCGCTGCCGCGCTCGTGGACGGCGGTTCGCTCGAACGCGAAGGCAAGGCTCGTTACGGTGCGAACGGGCTTCACGCGAACGGGCTTCACGCCAGCCCGATCCACGCCAGCCCGATCCACACGAGCCCGATCCACGCGAGCCTGATCCACGCGAGCCTGGTCCACGCGAACGGGCTCCACGCGACGCGGCGCGAGCTCAGCGCTGCTTCTGCTGCTCTTGCTGCTTCTGCTGCTGCTGGCCGATCCACTCGTTGACCACGTCGCTGCTCTTGCGGTCGAAGTGCACCTTCCCGCGCGCGATCTCGCGCAATGCGGTGACGAGCGGCTTGTTCTTGCACACGACGAGGGCGCGCGAGCTCTTCATCAGCGAACGCGCTCGACGCGCCGCCATGATGACGAGCGCAAAGCGGTTCTCCTCGTGGTCCAAACAATCTTCGACGGTTACGCGTGCCATGGGGGGAGGGATCTCTAGTCGGCCTTTCGGGCGTTGGCAACTCGCGTGCCGATTATTGCGTCGAGCATGGCACCTACGGGCCGTAGACGCTCTGGCAGTCGCCCACCGGCGGGAGCACCTTCGCGTGCGGCTCGCCTGCCAGCAAGGAGCCGAGGAACGCCAGCGCCTGCGCGTGCAGCCCGCAGATCGGGGAAATCTTCACGGCGACGTCCTCGTCCGCGAGCGGCTTGGCCGGGGGATACTGCGTCTGCCACACCTTGGTGCAGAGCGGCGAGATGAGCTCGGAGTGGCACGGCTCGGAGTTGTAAAAGATCGCCGCGGAGCTCGCGATGCCGCCGAACGTGACGTTCGCCGAGACGCCCTCGTTGTCTGCCGGCTCCGTGAGCAGCGAGTCGGCTCCAGGCATGGACGCGTCGGGCTCGAACCCCGGGCTCGTGAGCACCTCGAAGCCGACAGCGGCGTTGTATTGCAGCTGCGCCGCCGCCGCGAGCGTCGGATCCCAGCTGTCGCCAGAGTGCAGGATGTCGAGCCCGCTCGCGAAATCGCGGTGGCGCAGCACATACGGCGCGAAGGCCATCGAGTCGCCGCGCTCGGCGAGCCACGCGACGAGACCGGCAGCGGGATCGAGGTAGGCACCGAGCGCGAGGTCCTCGGCGCTGGTCGAGAGCCCGAGGAGCGCTTGCACGATGGTGCCCGCGAGCTCGGCGTTGCTCGGCGCCACGGTCAGACTCGCGCCGAAGATGTTGCCCGCCGCCGTGCTGCCGACGACCGCGCGAAACTCGCTGGTGAGCGCGTGCGCGCCGGTCGTGAACGAGGAGCCGAAGCTCAAGCTCACGTGGAAGAGGCGCGCCGGATCGAACGAGAGCCCGGCGTGAAACGCCGAGAAATCCGCCTCTTTTGCGATGCGGGCGATGGCGACGAGCTCGGCCGGGATCGTGAGCAGGTTCGCCTCGATGAGCGCGGGATCGAGCCCGTCGTTGATGCCGAAGAGCGGCCCCACGGTCTTGTCGGCGCCGGACGGGTCGCCGACGCCGTCGGGTACGAAGCCCGGCTCGCCGCGCGCGAGGCCGGTGAGCTGGTTCAGGTCGTCCCCCTGCGCGGGCACGACGACGCCGCCCGGGCGGAGCACGCGCTCGCTGCGGCCGCCATGAAACGGCAGATCGTAGCTGAGCGTGGCCGCGCCGAGCTCGCACGCCATCGTCGCGATCGGGCTCGCGGCGTTGCGCGTCCCGGTCCCGCCGTGCGTGAACACGACGAGCGGGAGCTTCTCTGCCTTGGCAGTGAGGTGCTCTTCGCACAAGAACAGCGTGATCGGCACGAGCGCCTCGAGCGACGATTTCGCCACGCCGTCCGCGACGAGGAGCGGGGACGCCTTCACGTCGTCGCCGCTCGCCACGCCGTTGAACACCGGCACGCGGACGCTGCCGTGCACCACCTTGCCGACCTTGCCGCGAAACGTGCCGCCCGTGTACGGCGCGCCGGAGATCGCCGCCGCCCGCGCGCGCGAGCCCGAGTCCCAGCTGCCTGGGTTGTGCTCGAACGGCGCTTCCGGGACACCGTAGAAGG
>SYFR01000052.1 GCA_005800325.1 Myxococcales bacterium
ATGGTCATCGAACTCGAGCGCCGCGGCCTGATTGGCCGCGTCCCCCGTCAAGCGAGGAGCATTGCGGTTTGCATCCCCGCCGAGGAAGTCCCGCGGCTACGCCCGCAATCGATCGTATCCTCTGCGTTGCGGTACTAGTTCCCCGTCGCGGACTGCTTCTTCACGCGGACGTCGAAGTCCTTGAAGCGCTCGGCGTAGTCGAAGCGAAGATCGAGCTCAGTCGTGAGCTGTGCGAGGGCGCGCGGGCTCTTGCCCGAGAGGACGGCCTGGACGCGGTCCAGCGCTGCGACCTTGTCGGCCTCGGCCGCCGGGATTGGCTCCTCGGGGCGTGGCTTCGTGCGCAGGTGCTTCGGTGCGCGGTCCTGGATGTCGAGCTTCTCGACGGGGTAGATCCCGTCGGGGTAGCCGGCAATGCTGGAGACGAGCACGAGGTAGGGCAGCGGCGCTTCCGGCGGCGGCTCGGCCGGCAGCTCCACCAGCTCGAGCGAGCCGAACCGGCGCGCGTTCGTGCCGTAGTGGTGGATGAGATCGCCAATCAGCACGTCGGCCTGCTTGGCGCTCGCCGGCCGCGTGCCGCGCGGAAAGAGGATGTGCGTGACCCCGCGTGACTTGTAGAGGTCATAGAGCTCGCGCGGGCTCCTGAGGGGCTCGTAGTAGAGGTAGCTCTGCCACGCTTGAATGTCGCTGAGGACCACCCGATCGATCCCGAGGGTCGTGCGGTAGTTGCGCGCGACGATGACGGCACTCTTGGGAGTGGCGTTCGTGATCTTGCGGTGCTCGGCGCGAAATCCGAAGCGCTGCTCGTCGGTGCGCTTGCCGTCGAAGCCGCTCGTGATGAGCGTGATGGCCTTCGCGATGCGCTCGTCGCCCGAATAGAACGGAGCGTCGCCGCTGTAGACGAGCTGGAAGAGGACGAGGGGCACGAGCCCCACGCGCGCCGGCCAGCCGAGCTCCCAGAGGCGCACGAGCATCGCCGCCGTGGTCGCCACGAACAGGGGCACCAGCGCCTGGAGGTAGCGATCGACGATGTACGTGTTCGACCACGCGAGCATCGCCAGAAACCCCGCGGCGATGGCGAGGAGCAGGCGCTTCTTGTCTTTGAGCAACACGACGCCCGGCAAGAGCAGCGTGTAGAGCGAGCCCATCGACAGATAGTTCTTGGTGAAGCTGTAGTGGGGCTCGAACGAGAAGGTGAAGAAGAGCCGGACGCCGGTGGCGAGCCTCTCGAGCTGTGTCCCCTGGGGCAGCCACTTGTGGTTTGGGTAGTACTCTTTGAAAAAGAGCGCGCTCTTCGCGTGGCTTGGATTGCTCGGAAATAGGGACTGCGCGAGCGGGTAGAGCGGGTTCGCATAGAACACCGCGTTCTTGATGAGGTGCGGCGCAGCGACGGCGAGGCCAACGCCCGCCACGATGAGCGGGCCGCACCCTAGCCGCCTGAGCGGCAGCGCCCCGGCGTGGCCTCGCAGCCGCATCGCCAACAGCCAGCCGATGCGACCGGTCAGCAAGGCGCCGGCCGCGGCGATCATGTAGACGGCTTGGTACTTGGTGAGCAGTGCGCCGCCGGTCGTGAGCCCGACGAGCGCGCAGAAGCGATAATCGAGCTTCGGCAGCGCGCGGACGAGCGCGAGGAAGACGGGCACGCACCAGAAGCCCATGAAATGGTCCGCCGAGCCGCCCGGGTTCTGGTCGTAGACGAAGAGCGACGGAAACAGGAAGAACGCGGCCCAGATCCCGGGGACGCGGCGATTGCCAAGCAGCCAGCGCGCCCCGGCGGCGGCGCCGACCAGCTTCCATACGACGATGGCATATTCGAGGTGGAGGGCCGTCATCCACTGCAATGGCGGGCTGAGCCCGGGGACGAGAAAGCCCCAGGTGAAGGCGACGCTCATCAGGTGGGGAAAGGCGCGATTGTAGTCGGACGGGAAGCGGACGAGCGCGCCCTCCCGTGCGTAGTCCTGCGCAATGGGGATGTGGTACCAGGACGCGTCGAAGTTGACGGCGTCGGGCGTGAGCGTCTGCAGGTAGAGGAGCGCGAGCGCGATGAAGCCGAGGCCCGCCGCGAGCCAGCCGAGGAGCGCCGCCGTGGGTGACGACGGGCGTCGATTGCGCGACGCACGAACGGCCGCGCGCGACAGCCGGTAGAGCTCCCGGGCGCCGGCGAGCGTCATGAGCGCGGCGAGCCCGAGCGCGCTCCAAGAGCGGAAGAGGCCGAGCGCGCCCAAGGCGTACATGCCGAGCGTGAAGGCGACGAGCCCGACAGCCATGCTCATCAGCAGCGTCTCGCCGGGCGGCAGGCGCTTGACGCGGAACGCCTTGCGCAAGAGGACGAGGCCGCAGCTCACGCACGCGAGGTTGAGCCAGAGCGTGTACGCCCAGACGCGACCGAGGCGCCAGACGAGCCAATCGGCGATTGGATATTTGGCCTGCGTGTAGCGCGCATAGACGAAGATCCCCACGAGCCCGAGGACGCCGGCGAGCGCGGCGCGGAAGGGGCGGCTCGCTTCCCCCTCGAAGAAGGCTTCGGCGCGGTCGAGGAGCTTCACGTCACGGCTCCGATTGCCCGTCAGCGGCGAGGCTCGCCGAGGAGCATCGTCCACGGGACCGGGTTCTTCACTTCGACGATGTCGAGGTGAGTCTTGCAGAGAAGGAGCAAGTCGCGGCGGCTGTAGTGCTGAATGTGCCCCGGTGTGTTGCCCAGTTCGGCGAGGTATTTGCCGCGCGCCATGTTGAGGGCGCGCCACAAGGGCTCTCGCGGCGTGCTGACGATGACGGCGCGGCTGGCGACGCGGGCCAGCTCGGCGAGCGCGACCATCGGGCGCTCGAGGTGCTCCAGCACCTCGCAGCAGACGACCAGCTCGAACGAGCGGTCCGCGAAGGGCAGCTCATAGGCGGAGGCGGCGCGCACCTCGATGCGCGGATCGACGCCGTGCACCTGCGCTACCTCGACGTCGGTCGCCACGAAGCGCTCGGGGGCGCCGCCCTCGGTCACGAGGTGGTGCGCGAGCTTGCCCTCCCCGCAGCCGACCTCGAGCACGGTGCGCGCCCCGGTGCGCCGGTAGAGCGAGGTCACGCCCTCGAGGAACCCCTTCATCAGGTAGCGCGCGATCGGGTTCTTCGTGCCGTACTTGTCGTAGACGTTGCCGATGACGCCGCCGTCTGCCGCCTCGCTCTTTACGCCGCTCATCCTTGGGACCTTCTCTCCGGCTGGGCTCTTCGACTGGGCTCTTCGACTGGGCTGTTCGACTGGGCTCTTCGACTGGGCTGTTCGACTTGGCTCTTCGACTGGGCTGTTCGACTGGGCTCTTCGACTGGGCGCTTCGACTGGGCTCTTCGACTGGGCTCTTCGACTGGGCTGTTCGACTGGGCTGTTCGACTGGGTCGCTATCTTCTCTTCGTAAGGGGGCTCGCGGCTCAGGCGCCGGCTTCTTCCTTGTTGGCCGACCAGCTCGCGGCGCCGGTCGACTCGACTCCGGGGATGGCTTCGCCGCGTGCGCGCGCCTGGCTACAAGCCGCGGCGTCGAGGCCGCGCGTGCGAGCGAGGGTGTCCTCGAGCAGGCGGCGGTTGGCGGCGAGCAGCTCGCCGAGCAAGGCCATGAGCGCGACGAGGAAGCTCAGGACGACCGCGCCGACGCCCACGAGCAGCGACTGCACGTGGCCCGACTGCTGAGGATTGTCGAGGTAGTAATAGAGGAAGCGCAGGCCCAAGCCGGAGCCGAGCGTGAACAGCAGCGCCGCCAAGTAACCGAACGAGCGCAGCGGCTGGTACATCGCGTACGAGCGCAGAATGACGAGGCCGTTTCGGCGCAGGTAGTCCGGGATCGACCGGAAGAGCCGGGATTTGCGGGTCATCGGGTTCGTGCGGACGGTCACGTTGTCGACGAGCAGGCCGCTCTGCCCGGCCTGGATGAGCGTCTCGAGCGTGTACGTGAAGCGGTTGTGCACGAAGAGGCGCGCGGCCGCTCTCTTGTTCAAGGCGCGAAAGCCGCTCGTGGTGTCGGTGACGTTGGTGCCCGACAGCCTGCGAACGACGCGCGAGCCGAAGCGCTGGAGGAACTTCTTCAGCGAGGAGAAGTGCGCGATCTTGTCGGTCTGGCGATCGCCGACGATGAGATCTGCGCGCCCCGCGACGACCGGCGCCACGAGCTGTGCGATGTCGTCGCCGCGGTACTGGTTGTCCGCGTCGGTGTTCACGATGGCGTCGGCGCCGAGCCGCAAGCACGCCTCGAGGCCGGCGCTGTAGGCGGCGGCAAGCCCGCGATTCCTGGGGAAGCGAACGATGTGGTGCACGCCGAGCTCGCGCGCGACCTCGCTCGTGCCGTCCGTGCTGCCATCGTCGATGATGAGCACCTCGATCGCGTCGACGCCCGGGATGGTGCGCGGCAGATCGGCGAACGTCGCGGGCAAATGCTCCCGCTCGTTCAGGCACGGGATCTGGATGATGACCTTCACGACCGCGGGCGCGTCTTACCACAAAAGCCCGCGACTCTCCTGTGCTCGGGCCTATAGTCCCGCCGCCGTGAGCGAGGCCCAGCCGAGATCGAGACCCTGCTCGGTCGGCTCGCGCGGGGTTGGGGGCCATCGGCCATGGGCCTACCGCAAGAAGAGCGTGTGGGTCGGGCTCGCTGGCGCGCTGCTCGTCTTCGTCGGGCTCTCGACGCTGCATGCGCTGGTGGTGCCGCCACTCGCGCCCTTCGATGAGCCGGCGCACTTCGCGTACGCGCGCCACCTCGCCAAGGGCGGGGAGCTGCCGACCATCGACACCAAGATCGAGCCGCGCTCGAGCCCGCTCGTGCGCAAGCAGCCGCGCAAGATCTGGGTCGCGAACCACCCGCCGCTCTACTACGCGCTCGTGGCGCCGCTCGTCGGCACGCGCCCAGGCGAGGTGGGGATCGCCGCGGCGACGCAGCGCGCCCGGACGGCGACCCTGGCGCTCTCGGCCGTCGGGCTCATCTACGTGTTCCTGCTCGCGCGCCTCCTCTTGCCGAGGCGTCCCGCGGTGGCGCTCGCCGCGACCCTCGTGACGGCGTGCATTCCGGCGCTCGGGCACGTCTCGGCGCTGGTGCACAACGACGCCCTCGCGTTCCTGACCTCGGCGGCGCTGATGCACGCGGCCACGGCGGCGCTCGTGCGCGGGCCGGCGCCGTCGCGCGTCGCGGTGGCTTGTTTCTGGGCCGCGGCGTGCGCGCTGACCCGCTTCACCGGAGTCGTGACCCTCGGCGCCGCCTCGCTCGCGCTCTTCTTCGCGGGCCTCTTTCACGCGCGCGGCGGGTGGGGGCGAAGGGCCGGCGTGGGCGTGCTGCTCGGCGCGCTCGTCGGTGGCGCGGCGGTCCTCGCGGCCGGGTGGTTCTTCGCGCGCAATGTCCACCTCTACGGCGACCTCACCGGCGCGACGAAGCTGCTCGGCCTCTTCGGGCGGCGCGGCAAGGCGAGCGTCGTCGAGCTCGCGCTGCGAGGAAAGACGTGGCTCGCGCTCTACGACGATCTCTTCGGGCGCTTCGGCGCGGGGGCGCGGATCAAGGGGGGCGCCGTCTTGCTCGGGCGCGCGCTCGTCGTCCTCGGGGCGCTCGGGGCGGTGACCAAGCTCGACGCGTTTCGTCGCGCGTACGACAAGAGAGCGCTCCTCGCTAGTCCGCGGACTGCGGCGGTCCTCGTCGAGGTCGTGCTGCTGGCGGGCCTCTTGGCCGGGATCCTGAGCTTTCACGCCAAGGGCGGGAGCCTGCATGCGCGGTACCTGTTGCCGGGGCTCTGGGTGCTCGCGCTCGCGTTGGTCGTGCCGCTCGGCGTGCGCAGGTCGGCGATCGGGCTTCTGCTCATGATGGTCGCGGCGCTCGGCGCGGCGCTGTTCGCGCTCGCGGGTTATGCCGCCTTCTTGCTGGGTGGCGAGCGTGCCGTCCTCGCGGCGCTCGGCAAGCCCTCCGTAGGGTTGGCGCTCGCGTGCGCCTGCGGCGGAGCGGTGCTGTGCGCGATCGCGGTCGTGAAGAACCACCGCGCGGCGTGAGGGACGAGAACGGCATCGTGGGCCGGAGACTAGCTATCCGCGCGCCCCGGCAACCAACCCCCGCGCGCCAGGTGCGCGAGCGCGGCGTCGATGAACGCACGTGCAGCCGCCACTTCGTCTTCGGCGGCGCGAGCGGTGAAGACGATCTCCGAGGTGTAGTCCGCGTCGAGGCGGTTCTTCTGTAGCCGTCCGAAAATGCGCGCCACATCCGGGTCGAGCGGTCCGCCGCGCACCAAGTCGCGGTGCAGAAGTCGCTCGACACCCGCGTGCGTCAAGGGCTCTTCCCCGAGCGTGAGGAGCAGCGCACGGGCGTAATGGAAAGCCGCGTAGTACGCGCGACTGACGGCATCCGGATATTGCCCCTCGCGCAGGAGAATCTCGGCGGACTTGAGCGAGCCCGCACCGCGCTCGAGCTCGACCGCGATGTTCTCTCTTCGGTGCTCGCCCGTCACACGGGTACTCCGTCGCGGGCGATCTCGACGAAGATCCGGCGCTCCCGGCGGCGCATGTCTGCCGCCTGCGCCGCCGACACGACGAACGGCGACAGGCTCATGTAGTCGTCGCCGTCGATGCCCGCATCGTAGGCGGCCTCGAAGATGGCTCCGCGCTCCGCGACGTCGAACCCGTCGAGCACGACCAGCACATCGACGTCGCTGTCTTCGCGGGCATCGCCACGGGCGCGCGACCCGAACGCCACGACCTCGAGGACGCGCGCGCCATAACGCGCATCCAGCCAGGCGCGAAACCGCGCGAGCGAACGCGCCACGATCGGCGGAGCGTCGAGCTGCTTTGGCGCGGAACCCACCCAAGGACACTACCGCTCCTCGGCGTCGTAGGCCACCGCGCACGCGCTCGCTCGCTTCGCGACGATCGTCCCCCGACCGCGAGCTCTGTCGCCAAGAGCCCTCCGCGTCCGTTCGTTGCGCACGAAATGTGCAACGCTATTGCGTAATTGCATGAGATTCCGCAGAGTTAGCGCTGTCTTTCGTCGCATCGTCGATCTCGAGACGGATCTCGCGCGGCGCTCGCTCTTCCTGTTCGGTGCGCGCCAGACGGGGAAGAGCACGCTCTTGCGTGGGATGTTCCCCAAGGCGCGGTACGTCGACTTGCTCGAGGCGGACACGTTTCGCGCGCTCGCGTTTCGTCCTGAATCGCTGCGCGAGTCCCTGCGCGGGGACGAGCGCCGCTCACCGGCGTGAAAGAGATCGTGCCCGGCACGGAAGCCCACGGGCGAGCGCTCGAGCACCTCGTCGCGAACGAGCTGCGGGCCTACCTCAGCTACCGACGGCGCGACGAGCCGCTGACGTTCTTTCGGACGACTTCGCAGCTCGAGGTGGACTTCGTCATCGGCGATCGGGTCGCCGTGGAGGTGAAGGGCAGCGGCCGCGTGGGGGAGCGCGACGCGCGCGCGATGGCGGCGCTGGCGGAGGACGTGACGCTCGCGCGCCGTGTGATCGTGTGCACCGAGCGGACACGCCGGCGCCTCGACAGCGGAGTCGAGGTCGTGCCGGTGCGGCAGTTCCTCGAGGAGCTGTGGGCCGACGAGCTCGTTTAGCGGGCGCGGCGCACGACGAACCGACGGCGCGGTCCGACGAGCTCGTCTAGCGGCAGGCCAACAGCAGCGCAGTTCCGCCGAAGAACATGATCGTCAGCGCGCCGAGCGACACCCTGTCCAGCCGCGTGGCCGCCGCTTGCCGATCCGCCTCGGCCAACCGGAAGGAGCCGATGCTGCAGAAGGTCGCGAGCAGGATGACGACGTAGCTGAGGATGTAGACCTTATCGAGCAAGACCAGATAGGTGACCTCCGGGAGATCGGTCTGCATCGTGAAATGCAGCGCGACGGCGGAGAGGAGCGCGGTCACCGTGAGCGCGAAGCGTGCGTCGAGCGAGGTCGCCGGTACGAAGAACACCACGAAGGTGACGAGGATGACGATCGCCAAGGGCACGAGCGTCTTGACGACCAGGCCGCGGGTCGGCCGCTCGACGCGCAGCGCGATGCGGAAGTTGGCGTACTCGTCGCGCGCACCGACGCGCGGATCGCCGAAGTTGGTGTCGAACGCGGCGATGCTCGCGGCGGAGGTCGTCTCGGCGATGGTCCACCCCGGGATCTGCAGCGCCTTGTCGCGTCCGGTGGCGGCAGTGTCAGCGACGTAGAGCAGGCTCGAGGCCGGCAACCTCGCCTCCTCGATCTCGATCGGGAGGGTCTGTTCGTCGAAGGGATAGGCCTGCAGCGAGAACGGATGAGTGAACTGCCCCTCGACGCGGAACACTTGGTACTTCTCACCGCTCGGCAGGTCTTCGGGCTTCGGCGCGCCGCTCTCGTCGACGAACATTGGTGCCTTCACGAGCTGCCACTGGCCAATTGCGTTGCGGAGCTCGAAGCTCGCGGACGGATCGACGCTGCCGCGCCATTTGAACCAGACGTAGAAGTCGGCGATGAACGTGTTGGTCCGCAGATCGAGCTGCGGGAGGTGATGGATGTAGGCGCCTACCACGACCTTCTCGGGCTCGCCCGGCGCGTGGGCGATCGGCGGCGCGGCGCTCGGCGCGGGGCCCGG
>SYFR01000508.1 GCA_005800325.1 Myxococcales bacterium
CGCGGGCGGCGTCGAAGTGCCGCCGAGCTGCCTCGTGCTCCCGGCGAGCTGCGGCCCGAACGCGGACGAGGACTGCTGCGCGTCGCTGCTCGTCCCGGGCGGGACCTTCAAGCGTCTCAACGATGGGAAGTATCCGGCGACGCTCTCGGCGTTTCGGCTCGATCGCTTCGAGGTCACGGTGGGGCGCTTTCGCAGCTTCGTCTTGGCGAGCGTGAACGGCTTCGTGCCCGCCGCGGGCTCGGGCAAGCACGAGCACCTGAGCGGCGGCGGCATCCAGGGCGAGCTCGGGTGGAAAGACGCGTGGAGCGCGCAGCTCCCGACGACCGATGCCGGCTGGAGTGCGGCGCTCGCGTGTCCGCAGCTGGAGAGCGACAAGGCCACCTGGACGCCGGCGCCGCTGACGAAGGAGTTCTTGCCGATCAACTGCGCGTCGTGGCTCCATGCGCAGGCCTTCTGCATCTACGACGGTGGATTTCTCCCGTCGGAGGCGGAGTGGAGCCTCGCCGCGACGGGCGGCGGCACGATGCAGCGCAGCTATCCGTGGGGTGCGGCCGCGCCGACGGCGAGCCACGCCGTCTACGAGTGCAACGGCAACACCGCCGACATGGGCTGCACACCGTCCGATATTTTGCCGGTCGGAAGCCGCCCGCTCGGCGACGGTGCCCACGGTCACGCGGATCTCGGCGGCGGGATCTTCGAGTGGGTGCTCGACGCCTTCGCTTCTGCGCTGCCGACCCCGTGCACGAACTGCGCGGCCCTCGGCGAGCTCGGCCAGGGGGTGATGCACGGCGGCAGCTGGAGCTTCCAGGCCGCGAAGATGAAGAACTCCGATCGCTACGAATTGTCGAAGGCGGCGACGAGCAGCAGCACCGGGTTTCGCTGCGCGCGCGCCCCCCTTCCCGAGTGACGCATCGACCGCTCAGCCGTGCTCACGATACCAGCGGCAGTAGCGCGCGACGCCGTCCGCGAGCGCGACCGCTGGCGTGAACCCATGGTGCCCGAGGCTCCGGATGTCGGCGCGCCACCGCGCGGGGTACCCCGGCAGGCGCTGCCCGGCGAAGCTCACGTGCTTTTCGCGGCCGAGCCCGCGCGCGAGGAGCTCCACGAGCTCTGCGATCCGCGTCTCTACGCCGCTCGCGACGTTGAAGACGCTCTCGTCGTCGTCCGCGAGGAGCGCCCGCTCGACGGCGAGCGCGACGTCGGACGCGTGCACGAAATCGCGCGACTCGTCGGCCGTTCCGAACAGCGAGAGCTCGTCGCCGCTCTCACTGAGGCGCGCGCAGAGATCGAAGAGGACCTGCCGCCGCAGTCCTTCGCCGTAGGCCGAGAAAATACGCAGCGTGCGCGTACGCAAGCCGAACAGCCGTCGATACTCTTCGACCACGAGCTCGGTCAGCCACTTGTGGTACCCGTAAGGAGAGAGCGGACGGCACGCGGCGTTCTCGGCGATGGGCTGACTCTCGGGATCGCCGTAGACGGCCGCGCTCGAGAGCAGGACGAAGGTCGCACGCGGAGCATGCTGGCGGAGCGCGTCGAGCACGAAGGCGCACACGTCGACCGAAGCCTGAAAGTCGGCATACGGCGCCGTCACCGACTCGGCGACGCGCGCGGTCGATGCCGCGTGGACGACCACGTCGGGCCGAAAGCTCGCGAGGGCACGCACGAACGCCGGGTCGGGCAGCGTCATGCCGGCGAGCAGCTCGAGCCCCGGGTAGCGCGGCGCGATGGCGTCTTCGACGGCGACGCGGCCGAGCGCCGCGATCGCGTGGTGGGCCGAGCCGAAGTGCCGGCAGATGTACGACCCGAGAAAGCCGCCCGCGCCAGTGACGAGCACTCGCATCGCGGCACTATAGGAGTGGGCTGTCGCGTCGACCACTTCCCGTAGGTTCCCGGCCCGAAGAGGGCCCGTCTGCGTCGTGGCGGAGAGTCGCCAGGTCGCTACGCGGCGCCGAGGCGCTCGAGCACACCGCGCACGATGAGCGGCCAGATCGCGGTCGCGTCGCAGTGCACCTCCGCGTAGCGCCCGCCCTCGCGCTCGGGGACGAATTTCCCCCAGCTCACGCCCTCGGAATAGGTGCAGCCCGAGAGGCCGCCCCAGTGCACGGGCTCGGGGCAGAGCCGGATCCCGTAGTGGAAACGCGGCGGCGTCAGATCGAGCCCGAGCCGCACGTTGAGCAGATCGTAGAAGGGGCCCACCTGCTGCGCCCAGTTGCGCGGCACGCCGCCACCGATGGTGAAGATCCCCAGGCGCTCGGCGGAACCGATGAAGCGCGCGTAGCTGAGCAGATCGCCGAAGGGGTTGTACGCCGGGATGCGGCCCTCGGCGAAGAGCTCCTCGGGTGTGCGCGCCGTGCCGCCGCTCGCGATGGCGCGGCGAATCGCCCAGGTCGCGACGTCGAGCCCGACCTCGCAGTCGGTGAAGGCCGGGATGTAAACCGGAATATTCCGCTTCGCCGCGGCGCCGAGGATCGAGTCCTCGTGGCCGTGCTCGAGCAGGGCCTCGCCGAGAACGCGGCAGAACCGCTCGCTCGTGAGCGTCTCTTTCGGATCGAGCTTCTCGAGCTCACGACGGACGAACGCCTCGACGCTGTTGAGATTGCTCTCGAGCTCGAGCGTGTCATAGACGCGGTTATAGCCCTTCTTGTACATCGCCTCGTCGTCGAGGTCGTTCCGCACCTTGTAGTGCTTGAGCCCGATCCCCTCGCTCAGGCCGTGCGACATGAGCGCGCCCGTCGACACGATGGCGTCGATCATGCCGTGCTGGATCATGCGGACGATGACGAGGCTCATCTTTGCGACGGTCATCGCGCCGCTCAGCGTGGCGACCACACGGCAGCTCGGATCTCTCGCCATCGTGTGCAGGATGTCGGCGGCCTCGCCGACGCGGCGCCCGGCAAACGACGTGAGGCTCATCGCCGCGAGCAAGTCGGAGGCGGTCTTCGTGTGCAGCGGATCGAGCGACGTGAGCGACTCGAGACCCTCGGTGCCGTCGTCGAGCTCCGCGAGCGAGCGGCGACCGAGGCCCTCACCGTGGCCAGCGTGAGGACCAGCGTGAGGACCAGCTCCCTTCGGATCGTGCGTCATCGTGGTCGTCCTTCTAGTGCGGGGGATCCGAGCTTCGCCACCAAAAAAACACCGCGCTCCCGGGTGCAAATGTGCGGCGAGGCAGCGCTTCAGAGGCAAAACGCGAGCACGAGCGCGCTGAGCATGAGCCGGTAGAGGGCGAAGGGGACGAGGCCGATCCGGCTCACATAACGAAGGAACACGGAGATGACGAGCCACGTGACCACGAACGAGACGAGCGTTCCGAGGATGAGGGCCGTGCGGCCGTCGGGGCTCGCCAAGAGCAGGCCACCGTGGCGCGCGAGGTCGTAGAGCGTCGCCGCGCCGAGCGTCGGGAGCGCGAGCAGAAACGAAAACTCGGCGGCGGTCGCGTTGCCGAGCCCGCAGAGGCGCCCTCCGACGATCGTCGTCATGGAGCGCGACGCGCCAGGCCAGAGCGCGATGCACTGAAAGAGCCCGATGACGAGCCCCTCGCGCGGGCCGAGGTGCTCGAGCCCCTCGCGCGGTAAGACGCGCGGCTTGTGCCGCTCGAGCGCCAGCATGGCGACGGCCCCGACCGCGAGCGCGAGCGCCACCGGCACCGGGCCGAAGAGGTGCTCTTTCACGACGCGGTTCAACGCGAGGCCGGCGATCGCGGTCGGAACGAACGCCGCGAGCAGCGTCGCGCCGAGGCGCAGGCTCTCACGCCGCCGCGCGAGGACGCCGCGCAGCTCGTCGCGCAGCCGCTTGCGGTAATAGACGCCGATCGCGACGACGGCTCCGAGCTGGATGACGACGTCGAGCGCCTTGGCTGCTTCGCCCTCGTGCCGAAGGTAGCTGCCGAGGAGGATGAGGTGACCCGTCGACGAGACGGGCAAGAGCTCGGTGAGCCCCTCGACGAGCCCGAGCAACAGCGCGTCGACGAGGGTCACGCGCTACTTGCACTCTCCGAGGCCGCCCTGGCCGTTGCACGACGTGCCGGCGGGGCAGTCGCTGTTCGCATAGCAGCCGGCGACGCACACCTGCGTGAACTTTCCGCAAACGCGCTCGGCGCCCTGGTGGCCGAGGGTGCAGTCGCTGTCCTTCGTGCACTCGCTGCCCTCGGGCGGATACGCGAGCTTCGTGGCCCAGTCCGCGCACACGGCGATCGGCCAGTCGTCGACCGCGTAGCCGAAGCCGCACTCGCTGCACACCTGCTCGGCGCAGCCGTAGTCGGCGCAGTCGGCCTGCGCGTGGCACACGGGGAAGCAGTGGGCGTTGCCGTCCGCGTTGAAGTCGACGCACTCGCCGACGTTGAACGTGCACTCCTTCGAGTCGGTGCACGGCATGGTGCAAAAACCCATGGGGCAGAGGCCGGACTGGCACTGGCTGCCGGCTGCACACTTCTCGTAGAGCGGCTTGTCGCCGGTCGGGCCTCCGGTCGAGCTGCTCGCCGTCGTCGTCGAGCCGGCGCCGCCGACCCCCGCTGGAGCCTCGCCGCCTTGGCCGCGATCTTCACAGGGCTCGCCGAACCCGACGACGCACTCCGAGAATCCGAGCCCGTCGTCGTGGCACAGCTTGGTGCCTGGCGAGCCGTTCGGACAGCGGCAGAAGATGTTCTCGCCGGGCGCGCAGATTTGATCTTCCGCGGGGCTCGACGGGCACGCGACGCCGACGACGAGGAAGGCGAGCGCGAGGACGGGAAGGCTGAGCTTCGTCAGGGGGGTCATGGCAGTGCGACGGCGAGTGTACCCGGTCCCGGATCATGCGACGAGCTTCGCGCGCCGCGGACAGGGCCGACCCTCGTTGGCGCGCCGGCGCAAGACGATCGCCGCGAGCGCGGTGAGCACGAGGGCAGCGGGCGCGACGGGGGCGCGCGTGCGAGCGAGCGGATCTGCCGCGGCGCTTGGCGCCGGCGCGACGGCACAGCCCGTTTCGGCCGCGACCGTGCCCTCGCACTCGTACGACAACCCGCCCTTGGGCGCCGCGATGCACTGGGCCGCGCGGCTCGGCGGGTACGCAGCGCACACGGCGTCCTCGTCGTCGGGCTCGAG
>SYFR01000509.1 GCA_005800325.1 Myxococcales bacterium
CCGATGTTGCCCTCCTGGATGAGGTCGATGAGGGGCATCTTTCCGCGGTTATAACGGCGCGCGATCGACACCACGAGTCGCAGGTTCGCGCGCACGAAGCGGTTCTTGGCGTCGAGCTGATGGGCGTAGGTGCGCTCGAGCTTCTCGAGGTACGTGCGGTAAGCCGGCGTCGGCGCGACGTACGGAATGGGCGTGCCCAGGACGACCTCGCGCGGGGTCACCTCGTCGGGCGCCGTGCCGCTCTCGTGCGCGATGCGCCAAGCGCGCGCGACCCAGAGTCGATCCGAGTCCGGCAGCTGGACCTTCTGCCCGATGGCTCGGGTGAGGTCGGTGTAGTGCGCGAGGCGCCGCCCCGCGAGGCCCTTCGTGCTTGCCAATGCGGCGGCCTCGGCGAGCTCGGGGAGGTCGATCGGCTCCTTGGCGAGCGTGGCGATGTCGTCCGCGAGCGCTGCGAACATCAGCGGCGCCGCGGGCAAATAGCTCAGGAGCGTGACCCAGTGCTCGACCTCGGCGGTCTCCACGAGCCGCGCGGCACCGATCTCTCCCTCGTGGCCCATCACCGGGTGGCTCGCCATGTCGCGAAAGTAGCGAGCGAGCATCGAGTCGCCCGCGACTGCGCGTAAATCGAGCTCCGCGCCTCGCTTCAGCGCCGCTGGGCGGAGCTCCGGCACGGCGGCGACCACGGAATCTCCGGGGAACTCGAGGTTGCCGGCAAATTCTACGTCCGACGGCAGGTCGAGGTCGTCGAGCTGCCCCTCGAGCTCGACAGGCACCGCGCCGGGCTCTTCCTCGGCGGCCGCGGTCACTTCGCCCGATGGCGGACCCGCCTTTCGCATCGGCTCGGCGCGCTCGGGCGCTGGTGTTGCGCGGTCGCGGCGCCGAACGGCGGTCTTTTCGTCCTCTTCGAGCGTAAACAGATCGGGCAGTTCGCGGGCGGCGGATCGCTTGCTCATGGTCACCTCGTCGTGCTCCGGAAGGGAAGGAGGGGCGGGTCGTCGGGGGTTGCGCGCCGCGAGCATCGGGCGCGCCTTGTGGGGCTTCGCGAGTGCGGTCGTGGTGCGTCGCGCCTTACGCGGGGCGGGCGTGCTACGCATACGTTCGTCCGCGGTTGGAGCGCGTGGCGGCGCAGCCTTCGCTGGCGCGCGCCGTTGCCGTGCAGGGTGGGATGTCGTCGTCGAGCTGCTCATCGCTGGAGAGGCGTGATTCCGATGCCTTAGATGGGCACGAAGCGGGCAACGTTCAAGGGATGTGGCCTCGCGGCGTGGGGGGCTTGTGACCTGCGCGCAGTTCTATTCACCGGGTAAGCCGTGACCTGCGCGGCGTGCGGGGCACGATGGGTAACCGAGCAATGGCACGCCGGATTCCCGCGATGGCGACTTCGCCGCACGTGCTATGGATGATGGTTTTTGTCGCGGCATACCGCTCACTGGACACGAAGCAAGCGAGGTGCCACGCGGAACGAGCCGCGGACAGCACTCCCGTATTACGTGCCTGAGCCCCGAAGGCTTTCGCCGGGCGCCGTTCTGTGACGGCATGAGCAGGTTGTCACCGTCGGCGCCTCGCTCTCGCGACCGGCGTGGTCTCGCGCCGGGCAGCGGGCGGATCGTGATCGCGGCGCAGCGGCGACCCTGATCGGCGTGTCGCGCCGGCGTGCAAGATCGGGCAGCTCGGGCGCGCGGCAACGGGGCGCGACGCACCGCGACTGCGCTCGGGCCGTCGTCAGAACTGCGCGAGGAACCGCGGATCGTTCTCGAACAGCAGCTTGATGCTCGGGATCCCGTAGCGGAGCATCGCGATGCGCTCGATGCCGAAGCCGAACGCATACCCGCCGTAGCGGGTGGGGTCGATGCCGCAGTGGTCGAGCACGTCGGGGTGGATCATGCCGCAGCCCAAGACCTCGACCCAGCCGGTCTGCTTGCACACGCGGCAGCTCGCGCGCGTGCCGTCCGACTCGCTGCAAAACACGCACGCGATGTCGACCTCGGCGCCCGGCTCGACGAAGGGGAAGTAGCTCGGGCGCAAGCGGATCTTGGTGCCCGCGCCGTAGAGCCCCTCGGCGAAGGCCGCGAGCACGCCCCTCAGATCGGCCATGCTGACGTCCTCGTCGACGACGAAGCCCTCGATCTGGTGGAACATCGGCGAGTGGGTCAGGTCATCGTCGCGCCGATACACCGCGCCGGCGCTGACGACCGCCATCGGCGGCTTCTTGCTGCTCATTACGCGGATCTGGGTGTTGCTCGTGTGCGTTCGGAGCAGGACGCGGCCGTCCTTGGGTTTGCCCTCGGCATCGAGCACGTCGACCCAGAACGTGTCCTGCATGTCCGTCGCCGGGTGATCCGGCGGAAACGCGAGCTTCGTGAAATTGTTCTCCTCGAGCTCGACCTCGGGACCTGGCACCACGTCGAAGCCGAGATCGCGGAAGATCGTGAGCAGATCGTCGCGCGTCTTGAGCACCGGGTGAAGGTGACCGCGCCCCTCGGGCACGCGCCCTGGCAGCGAGAGGTCGTACGGGCGCGCGGTCAGCTCGGCCGCGCGCTGGGCGCCGGCGAGCTCGCGCAGGCGCGCTTGAAACGCGGCCTCGACCTTCTCCTTGAAGGCGTTGACCTTGGCGCCCGCGGCCGGGCGCTCCTCCGCGGGCACGTCGCGCATGAGCGCCATGACGCGGGTGAGTGCGCCCTTCTTTTTGCCGAGCAGCTCGGCCTGGGCGTCGCGCAGCGCCTGCTCGTCGGCCGCAGCAGCAAACGCGCTGCGGAACGAGTCGCCAAGCTCCGCGAGGCCGCGGTCGATGGCGAGCGTTGCGTCGGAGTCGCTCACAGGGCCATGCCGGACTGAAGTGTCGCCTCGCGGGTCCGTCGCGCCGTTCCTATCGGGGAGCTCGCGGACCCAGTCGGCCTCGCGCCGGTCAACCGCCCGTCGCGGCGGCGGCCGAGTCGACGATGGCCTTGAAGGCGGCCGGATCGGCGATGGCGAGGTCGGAGAGGATCTTGCGGTCGATGGCGATCTCGGCCTGCTTGAGCGAGTGGATCAGCTTGCTGTACGAAATGCCGACCGTGCGCGCCGCGGCGTTGATGCGCGTGATCCACAGAGCGCGGAAGTCGCGCTTCTTGTGCTTGCGGCCGACGTACGCGTAGACCCACGACTTTCGCAGGACCTCGACGGCCTGGCGGTAGCGGTTCTTGCGCCCACCCCAGAATCCCTCGACCTGCTTGAGCACACGATTGCGACGACGACGAGCCTTGAATCCACGCTTTACGCGAGCCATGACGACCTACCTTCCGGCGTACCGAGCCTGACGAATCGAAACCTTCGAGAGTGTGATCAGGCGTAAGGAAGCAACAGCTTCACGCGCTTCTCACGGTCGGCGTGCACGAGACCGCCCTTGCGGAGGCGGTTGTTGCGCTTGCGCGACTTGTTGCCCATGCCGTGCGAGTGGCCGGCGCTGGCGCGGCTCACGTGGCCCGCTCCGGTCACCCGGAAGCGCTTGGCTGCCGCCCGCTTGGTCTTGACCTTGATCTTCTTGCCCTTGATCGTTTTGGCCATGGGAATCGTGTCTCTCGTTGGCGTTCGACCCGCGAGGGGCGATGCACCGCACCCGCTTTCGGAGGCCGCCCGTCCGACCATCGGAGGGGCAGTGAGGAGCCTTGGAAATGCGAGGGCGCAGTTGATAGCAGCGAGGCCCGCGCGAAGTCAAGCGGCGGGAGCGGTGGTTCGTGGGCGGCGAGAGCAGCAGCGCCGGTCCTTTCCCGGTCTTCACCCGGCGAAGGCGTTGCTCGCCCGCAACTCACGTGATAGCCGCCCGGTGCCGTGATTCGTCTCGACTCCGTCTGCAAGCAGCATGGCAAGCAGCTGCTCTTCATGGATGGCTCGATGAGCCTGTTCAAGGGGGAGCGCATCGGGCTCGTGGGGCCGAATGGGTCCGGCAAGTCGACGATCTTTCGGATGATCATCGGCGAAGAGGAGCCCGATAGCGGACAAGTGATGATCGATCGCGGCGTCGTCGTCGGCCACTTCAGCCAGGACGTCGGCGAGATGCGCGGGCGCACCGTGGTCGAGGAGACGATGGCCGGCGCGGGGGCGGTGAGCGACGCTGCGCGCGAGCTGCACGAGCTCGAACATGCGCTGTCCGATCCCGAGCGTGCGGACGAGACGGAGGCCCTGGTCGAGCGGTTTGGCGAGGCGCAGGCGCGCTTCGACGAGCTCGACGGGTACGCGCTCGAGGCGCGCGCGCGGGAGATCCTCGCGGGCCTCGGCTTCGCGGAGGAGGTCGTGGAGCACGACGTCGGCACGCTCTC
>SYFR01000510.1 GCA_005800325.1 Myxococcales bacterium
CATGGCCTCTGCAAAGAGCAGATCCGAGCGCCGATGGACACCGTTTGCCGAGCATGCCGTGTCGATTGGTCAGACAAAGTGCGAACAAACGCACACAAAACCACAAAGTGCGATCTGTCCGATGATGCGCCGGCCCTCGCGCGCGGCCGCCTCATCCACGAGAACATCCTCGACCGCATCAACGACGGTCGGCACTACACGAAGTACCTCACGGGCCAGATCGAAGCCGACTTCCTCGACATCGATGACGAGCCCGATATCGCCACGAGCGATCGCCAGCGCGTCCAGGAGGACGACCATCGCTATCTCGCGCTGATTGCGTTCGTGAAAAATACCCTGAGCGACGTCGAGAAGCGCTGGAACGAGTGGCGCAAGAAGCACGAGTTGGAGAAGGCGAAGCAGCAGTCTCCGGCGCTCACGGAGTGGCTGGAACAGCTCGAAGAGGGACATCGCAAGAGCGCTTAGCCAATCTGGACCTCCCCCTGTCCGAGTCATTGCTCCTTGGCATCAACCTAATTAGTGCGAGATTCAAGGCATGCCGCTGAATGCCAATCGCGAGTCCGGCCCTGACACGGCCGGTCCTCGCACGACTGGCCAGCCGACGCCCCGTCCTGGCAAGTCCGGCCCTGACACGGCCGGTCCTCGCACGACTGGCCAGCCGACGTCCCGTCCTGGCAAGTCCGGCCCCCGCAAGTCCGGCCCCCGCACGGCTGGCGTCGCGACGGCGCAGCTCGAGCTGCGGATGAACGGCTGGGGCGGTGCGCGTTTGGCGCGGGCGCCGAGCGCTTCGGGTTCCGGCTCGTGCACTTCAGCGTGCAGTCGAAGCACCTGCACCTCGTCGTCGAGGCGAACGACCGGCGGGCGCTCACGCGCGGCATGCAGGGGCTCGCCAGTCGCGTCGCCAAGGCCATCAATCGGAGGCTCGAGCGGCGCGGCAAGGTGTTCGCCGATCGCTATCACGCCCGCGCTCGGCTCGCCACGCGAGGTGCGGCATGCGCTGCGCTGCGTGCTGCTCAATGCTGCAGCGTCGCGGAGGCGGCGCGGCGAGGGCGGGAGAGGCCGCGCGGCGAGCGCCTACTGGCCAATGGCGGCGGTGGCTCGCCCCCTCCTCTGCTGGCCAATCGCTGCCGTGGCTCGACCCGTGCTCGTCCCCTGCGCTGCTCAGCGGCCGGGGCACCGGCATCTTCGCGGGTGGCGAGCTCCCGCACGAGCTGATGGGCAAAGATGGCTGCGCCATCGGCGCGCGGCCGGCGAGCTGGCTGCTCGGCGTCGCATGGCGCAGGGTCGGGCCGATCGATTCGCGGTGGTAGGCGCGGTGATGGCTGGCACGCCCCAAGCGTGCTCGCGGAGCTCGATGGCGGCGATCATCGAGCACCACGCCGAAGAAGAGCCGCTCGCTCCGCGTCGCGGGTCACGCCTCCTCGAGGCGGTCCCAGAAAGCCTGGATGTCGGGGTAGAGCTTCGAAGTGATCGTCAAGCGACGTCCGGTGACCGGGTGCGTCAGCGCGAGCAGCTCGGCGTGCAGCGCGTGGCGGTCGAGCTCGAGTCGCGCGAGATCGGTATCGTCGAGCGTGCCGTCGGCCGCGCGGCGCAGCAGCTCCTCGTCCGGGCCGTACAGCTTGTCGCCGACGATGGGCAGGCCGAGCGCCCGCAGGTGAACGCGGATCTGGTGCTGGCGGCCGGTGTGCAGGGTGCAGCGAAAGAGCGTGTAGCTCTGGCCCGCGCGAGCGCCGCCCGGCGCGCAGCGGCGTCCGAGCACCTCGAAGGTCGTCGCGGCCGCGAGCCCAGCTCCCGGCGCGGCGAGGCGCATCTTCACGCGCAGCGAGCTCGTGCTGTCGAGCTCCATCGGCAGCTCGCACGTCGAGAGCTCGAACGGCGCCGTGCCCCAGGCGAGCGCGAGGTAGCGCTTCTCGACGTGGTTGCGCTCCTCGAACTCGACCTTCACGGCGCGATCGGCGGCGCGCGTCTTCGCGAGCAACAAGACGCCGCTCGTCTCGCGATCGATGCGGTGCGCGAGCGTGAGGTGCTGGCCGGGCCGGGCCGCGGCGAGGAGCGAGGTCACCGTGCTTCGGTGGTGGCGCGCGGTCGGGTGCACGGCGATGTGGGGCGGCTTGTCGATGGCCAGCAGCGCGTCGTCCTCGTAGAGGACGGGCAGCTCCGCGTCGACGTGCGGCTCGTCCCACGCCTCGCGCCACAAGACGACTCGCTCTTCGGCGCGCACGCGGTGATTCTTGCGCAGGGGCGTGCCCGCCGGCGTGAACGCACCGAGCGCCACGATTTGCTGGGTTCGCGAGCGACTCGTCGAGCGCAGCTGCGTCATCACGAAGCGATCGAGCCGCATCCCGGCGAGCTCGGGGCACACCCGCAGGACGCGGCGCACCGCCTCCCCGGTGAGCACCGGAGGTCGCACGACGTCGAGCTCGCGCTCGCGGCGCACGGCGTCGATCTCGGGCGCGCGCTCGCGGGATTCGTTGGGCTCGGGCGGCTTCGACACTGGCGGGACCGAGAGCCGGTCTCGCACATCTTGGCGCGGGACTCATCGGTTCGCCAACGGCGAGGGCCGTGGGCCGCCGGAACGCGGGCCGCCGGACGCGGTAGACAAGGTGAACCTGCGGCACTACTACTCGCCGCCATGCGCATCCTGATGGCGAGCACCGAGCTTGCGCCCATCGTCAAGGTCGGCGGACTCGCCGACGCAGTCGCGGCCCTCGCAAAGACCGTGAGCCGTCTCGGCCACGAGGTCACGGTGGTGCTGCCTCGTTATCGCGCGGTCGAGAGCGCGGGCCTCATGCTGGCGCGTCGCTTGACCCCGCTCGAGATCGACCTCGGCGAGGCAGGAAAGATCTCGGCGACGCTGTTCGACGCGCGGCTCGGCTCGGGGCTCGAGGTCGTGTTCCTCGAGCTGCCGGGGCTCTTCGACCGCGACGGGATCTACGACGACGCGGGCAAGGCGTTCGACGACGACCCGAAGCGCTTCGGACATTTCTCGGCGGCGGTCGCGGCGCTCGTGAAGAAGAGGGCCGCCGAGGGCGCCGCCTACGACGTCGTGCACGCGCACGACTGGATGACCGCGCTCGTGCCCTACTGGGTGAAGAAGGTGTTCGACGGCGGCGAGCGGCCGCGCACGGTGCTCACGGTGCACAACGCGGCGCACCAGGGCCGGTTCCCGAGGAGCGCGGCGCGAGAGCTCGGGCTCGCGGAGGGCGACGTTCATCCGGGACTCTTCGAGTTCTACGGTGACATCAACTTCCTCAAGGCGGGCCTCGCGACGGCCGACGTCGTGACGACCGTGTCGCCGACCTACGCGCAGGAGCTCGTGACGGTGGAGCACGGCGCCGGGCTCGAGGGCGTCTTCGCGGGCCTCGGCAGCGAGCGGCTCGTCGGGATCCAGAATGGCGTCGACTACGCGACGTACAGTCCGGCCACCGATCCGCACGTCGTGTCGCGCTTCGACGCCGAGGACACGCGCAACAAGGGGCGCTGCAAGGCGAGCGTGCTGAGCGAGCTCGGCATGACGGTGGATCCGGAGCGGCCGCTCGTCGTCGCGCTCGGGCGCGTGTGCCTGCAGAAGGGCAGCGACGTGCTCGCGGGCGCGGTGCGCGGGATCGTCCGCACCGGGAGCTTGCTCGCGATCGCGGGCACGGGCGAGCCGACGCTCGTCGCGGCCCTCGTGGAAGCGGTCGCCGCCGAAAACGGCGAGGCGGTCTACCTCGGACAGGTGACCGAGGCGCTGAGCCACCGCCTCATCGCGGGCGCCGACGCCGTCGTGATGCCGTCGCGCTTCGAGCCGTGCGGTCTCGTGCAGCAGTATGCGCAGCGCTACGGGGCGGCTCCCATCGTGCGCGCCACCGGCGGCCTGCTCGACACCGTCGTCGACTGCGACGCGCACCTCGAGACGGGCACCGGCTTCGTGTTCGACGAGCCGACGAGCGAGGCGCTGGTCGCGTGCGTCGCGCGCGCCGTGACCGCGATGCGCACGCCGGCGTGGGGCACGTTCCGGCGGCGCATGATGCGGCTCGATCGCAGCTGGGAGCGCCCGGCGCGGCGGTATCTGCGGATCTACCAAGCGAAGTAGCCGGTTCTCGGCCCGAAGAGGGCCCATCTGCGGCGTTGCCTTCGTCGCTGCGGTACTCACGCACTGGGAAGTGCGCTCCGTTCCTCGCTCCTCGTCGCCTAGCATCTGGACCCTCTTGGGGCCGAGAAGTGCGTTTCGGGCCCGCGTGTGGCGCGCGGAATTGCGTTCGCCGCGACGACGCGCTCGTGAGAGATTCGGGAGCGAGCCTTTCTCTGACTTCACGGGGAGCGAACGCATGCCGCTAGTCCGACTTTCGACCGCGCGACCGAGTGGCCACGTACCGGGCCGCGGCCGTCGCTGGCTCTTCGCCTCCGTCGCCGTAGCGATGGCGGTTTTTGTGGGATTTTCGGGCTGCGCGCTCCCGCGAAGCGGCACGCTCGGCCAGGACTGCACGGCCGACGCCGCGTGCGACGACGCCAACCCGTGCACCGTCGACACCTGCGACGACAGCGGCGTGTGCGTCGTCACGGTCGACGACCAAGTGACCCCGCCGCAGGTCGGGGGCGACTGCGCGCGCGTCGAGTGCGAGGAGGGCGAACCGGTCGGCGTCGCCGACGACACCGACTTCGAGGACGACGACGAGCCGTGCACCGTCGACGCATGCGACGGCGGCGCCACGACGCATGCGCCTCTCGAGGACGGCGCGTCGTGCGATGTCGCGGGCAACGCCGGCAGCTGCAAAGGCGGCGCGTGCCAGGTCGAGTGCACGGCGAGCAACGCGGCCGAGACGTGCGACGACCAGAACGGCTGCACCACGGACACGTGCAACCTCGGCGCTGGCCTGTGCGAGCACGCGCCGCTCGACAACGTGGTCCCCGACGACGCGCAGACCGCCGGCGACTGCAAGGCCGTCCTGTGTCTGACGGGCGCGGAGACCGTGGTCGCGGACAACGCGGATCTCCCCGACGACGCCAACCCGTGCACCGCGAACGTGTGCACCGAAGGCACGCCGACGAACCCGCACGAGGCGCTCGGCTTCGGCTGCTCGGACGCGGGCAATCTTCTCGCCACGGTGTGCGACGACGCCGGCGCGTGCGTCGAGTGCAACGCGCCCGCGGATTGCGGGCACCTGCCCGCCGACGATGACTGCCAGACGCGGACCTGCGTCGCGAACACCTGCGGGCAGACCTTCACCGCGGTCGACACGGCGCTCGGCGCGCAGACGGGCGGCGACTGCAAGGTTCTCGTGTGCGACGGCAGCGGCGGCAGCAAGATCAACGTCGACGACGCCGACCTGCCCGACGACGCCAACGCCTGCACGAAGAACCTCTGCGCGAACGGCGTAGCCAGCAACCCGAACGAGCCGTTCAACGCCCCGTGCGGCGTGGGCGGGACGCTCTTCTGCAACGGCGCCGGGGCGTGCTTCGGCTGCACGGCGGACGTGCACTGCGATGCGGACACGTTCTGCAAGAACAACTTCTGCGACATCGTCATCGGGACCTGCAAGTTCAACTCGACCGCGAACAACACGCCGCTGCCGGTAGGTGACCAGACCGTAGGCGACTGCAAAGAGGTGCAGTGCAACGGGGCGGGCAACACCAAGGTGGTCAACAGGAACCAGGATGTTCCCGCCGACGACGGCAAGGAGTGCACGAGCGAGACGTGCACCAACGGCACGCCGCAGCATCCGAACAAAGCGCTGAACACCGCGTGCGGCGTGGGCGGCACGAAGTACTGCGATGGCGGCGGCGCGTGCGTCGACTGCAACGCCGTGAACCAGTGCCCAGCGGCGGCGGACTGCAAGAGCGCCGCTTGCCTGAACAAGGCCTGCACCACGACGAACGACGCGATGGGCTCGCTCGCCGACGTTCAGGTGGCGCAGGACTGCAAGAGCAAGATCTGCGATGGCGCGGGCAACGTCGCGATGATGGCGACTCCGAACAACGCGGACATCAAGCCGGACGCGAATTCCTGCACTACCGACACGTGCAGCATGGGGACGCCGGTCTACACGACCAAGGCCGTCAACACCGCGTGCACCGACCCGAACTACGCGCCCGGCAAGTTCTGCGATGGCGGCATCGTCGGCAACGGCTCGCCGAAGTGCGTCGAGTGCACGATGGACAACCAGTGCATGTTGCCGAAGGTGTGCAAGGAGAGCACGCAAGTGTGCTGCACGCCCACGACCTGCGCGGGGCTCGGCAAGACCTGCGGCGTGCACGCCGACACCTGCGACGGCAACGTCGCGTGCAGCGGCATGAAGAACGGCGCGGAGACCGACACCGACTGCGGCGGCGACGTGAACGCCTGCGCGACGCGGTGCGACAACGGCAAGGCGTGCCTCGCGAACAGCGACTGCGCCAACAACTTCTGCGTCGACGGCGTGTGCTGCGACTCGGCGTGCGGCGGCGGGTGCGATGCGTGCAACCTCCCCGGCAAGGTCGGGATGTGCAGCCCGCGCGCGGACGGCGCGGTCGGCGTTCCGGTGTGCACGGGGGGCTACTTCTGCGACGGCGCGCTCGGCGCGTGTCCGACGAGCTGCGCGACCGCGGCCGACTGTTCGAGCGGCGTGTGCAAGGGGAAGACGTGCCAGGAGGCGTTGTGCGGCGACGGCGTGAAGAACGGCCTCGAGGCGTGCGACTTCATGGATCCGGCGACGCCGTGCTGCAGCGCGATGTGCGCCGGCGCGGCGGCCGCGGGCACCGTGTGCGGCACCGATCCCGACGCCATGGGCTGCATGGCCGCGCCCGAGTGCAATGGCATGGGGACGAACGCGATGAGCTGCACGGCGGCGGTCGAGCCCAACGACACCGCGTGCACGAGCGACAACGTGTTCTGCAACGGCGCCGAGAAATGCGCTGCCGGCGCGTGCGTGCCGAGCGGCGTGGATCCGTGCGCGGGGAACGTCGGAGACGCCGACCAGAACTGCTCCGAGTCGTGCAACGAGAACGCCGACGATTGCACCGCAAACGATCCCGCGAACTCCGTGTGCGGGGCCGCGCAGAACAAGATCTGCGACGGAGCCGGCAACTGCAGCAATTGAGCGGTCACTCGTCCGCGGCTCCGCTTCGGGCTTGAAGCCGCTCGGGAGCGCCGCCAAGAGAGGGCGTGCGTTCGTGCCGTCGGAAGCGAGCCGCGGGCCTCACGGCGGAGCTCATCGCGGGCGCGGGCTCCGGGCCCGGCTTCGGGCTCGGCGTTGGGCTCGGCGTTGGGCTCGACCTCGGGGTGGTCCTCGGGCTGGTCCTCGGGCTCGGCGCGTCCGCGTGCAGTGAGCCCGTCGAGCCGCCGGGGAGGCACCTTCGCGATCGCACCGCCGAGGCGTCGAGCGCGCACGTAGCGGCAGCGAGCGCTCCCTTGGCGGATGGCGCCGCGTCCGGCAGCGCCGCGTCCAGCAGCGCCGCGTCCAGCAGCGCCGCCCGCGAGCCCGTCGATCGTGAGCCCGCCGATCGCGAGCCCGCCGAGGACGACGCGGGCGAAGCGTCATTCGACGCGAAGGTCGCGAGCATCGCGATGCGCACCTGGATCTATCAGGAGCCGCGCGAGCACGCTCAAAAGCTCGGTTACCTGCGCGCCGGAGCGATCGTCCGGCGCGCGAGCGAGGCCGCGGGCACCGAGGGGTGCGCGGGCGGCTGGTACGCCGTCGCGCCGCGCGGCTACGTGTGCGTCGGCAAGGGGGCGTCGCTCGAGTTCGATCATCCCGTGGCGCTCGTGGCGAGCGCGGGGCCCAAGCGCGGCGAGGCGATGCCCTATCGCTACGTCATCAGCCGGGAGCCGCCGCCGCACCTCTATTACAAGCTGCCGACGGAGCACGAGCAGACGACGAGCGAGGGCAAGGCGCGGCAGAAGAGCGTCGCCACGTTCGGCGAGCGGGCGCGGCGCGAGCTCGGGCCCGCGGACGCGATCCCGCAGTATTTGCTGGATGGGCGCGAGCTGCCGAAGCCCTACGGCGCCGAGAAGGGCCTCGTCGTGCACGCGCATCGCGGGCGAGCGGCGCGCGCCTCGGCGTTCGGCCTCATCGCTACCTTCGATTGGACCGGGCGGCCCTTCGGGCTCACGACCGAGCTCGATCTCATCCCGGTCGACCGCACGAGCGTGGCGAAGCTGAGCGCGCTCGCGGGGGTCGTCGTGAGCGAGCCGGGGACTCCCGCGATCGTCGCGCAGTACGGGGTCTCGCTGCACCGGCCGGGCCCGGATGGCAGGCCGCGGGCAGTGGGCGAGGCGCCCTATCGGTCGGGCTGGGTGCTGAAGGGCGACGCACCGTTTCGCGGGCTGGTCGAGACGACCGCCGGAGCGTGGCTACCGGCCGCGAGCCTGCGCATCGCCGAAGTGCGCGAGGACAAGGCGGGCTTCGCGCGCGACGGGCGCAAATGGATCGACGTGTCGATCGAAGAGCAGCTGCTCGTGGCCTACGAGGGCACGCGGCCCGTGTTCGCGACGCTGGTGTCGACCGGGCGCGGGGAGCTCGGCGATCCGGAGAAGACGCAGGCGACGGTGCGCGGCACGTTCATGATCTACGGCAAGCACGTGAGCGGCACGATGGACGGCGACGAGACGACGCGCGAAGCGTTCGATCTGCGCGATGTGCCGTACATCCAGTATTTTCATAAAGGCTACGCGCTGCATGGCGCCTACTGGCACGACGACTTCGGACGCGTGCGCAGCCACGGCTGCATCAACCTCGCGCCGGCCGACGCCGCCTGGCTCTTTCAGTGGAGCGAGCCGCGCGTCCCCGAGGGCTGGCACGGAGCGCTGAACCCGAACCACGGGACGCTCGTGTACGTCCATCGGTAGGGTGAAGCCTCATGGAATCGCCACCTGATCGTCGCAGCGCCGCCCAGGCGAAATGAGGCGCGAGGCGGCGCATTCGCTCGAGCAGCGCCCGCTGCGTGACTCCCTGCCGTATCGAATTGGGCGCAATTCCCGGAGGATCCACGCCTCTACTTGACGAGGAGGCCCCTCGTGCCGTAGCTTCCCGCGGCTTTTCCGTCGGCGGCGCCCAGTGGGCCCGTGGCGGCGTCAGCGAACCAGTCGCCCCTTCGCATCGGCGACGCACGAGGAACCACGATGGCTGTCCACATTCGACTCTCCCGCGCTGGCACGAGCAAGGTGCCTTTCTACCGCATCGTCGCCACCGACCATCGCGCCCCGCGCGGCGGAAAGTTCCTCGAGCGGCTCGGTACGTGGGATCCGCGGCGCGAAGTGCTCGTGCTCGATCAGAGCGCGGCGCAGGCGTGGCTCACGAAGGGCGCGCAGCCCTCGGCCGTCGTCGCCAAGCTCCTGAAGCGCGCCGCGGCTGCGACCGCGGGCAGTGTGGCAGGGGCGGCAGGGGCGGCAGGCGCCGCGCCCGCAGGGGCCGCCAAGCCAGCTGGCAAAGCCGAGCCGAAGGCGGCGGGCAAGACCAAGAAGAAGGGCTGAGCCCATGCCGCGACACGGTTCACCGGCACAGAGTCCGCGGCTCCTCGCCGAGCTTGTCGAGGTCGTCGCGCGCGCGCTCGTCGATCACCCCGAGCACGTCAAGGTCGACATGTCGCGCAGCGATCGCACGCCGCGCATCGAGCTCACCGTCGAGCCCGACGACATCGGCAAGGTCATCGGCAAAGACGGCCGCACGGCGCAGTCGATCCGCGTGCTCTTGAACGCGGCGGCGCTGAAGCTCGGCTTCGGGCGCGCGTTCCTCGACATCATCGACTGACGAGCGGCCGCCGGTTGCGGGGCCTGACAGTACCGACTGCCATTAGCGGGCGATGAGGCGGAACGAGACCGAGAAGACGGTCGCCGTCGCCGAGGTCGCGCGGCCTCACGGCGTGCGCGGCGAGCTGAAGCTGCGCGTCTTCAACGAGGAGTCGGGGGTGCTCGGTCGCGGCGCCGCGGTGACGCTGGCGTTGCCGAGCGGCGCGCGGCGGGAGGTGCGATTCGCCTCGGTTCGCGAGGTGCCGGGCGGCTTGCTCGTGACGCTCGCGGGCGTCGTCGATCGCGAGGGGGCCGAGGCGCTTCGCGGGGCGCAGGTCGAGGTGCCGCGCGCATCGCTCGAGCCCGCGGCGGATGGCGAGTTTTACTTCTGCGACGTCGAGGGCTGCGACGTGTTTCTGGGCGACGAGAGGATCGGCAGCGTCGAGCGCGTCGTGAGCTACCCGACCTGCGACTGCCTGCTCGTCGCGAAGGCGGGCGGCGGGCGCGTCGAGGTCCCGCTCACCGACGGCTACGTGGCGAAGGTCGACGTCGCGGCGTTGCGGATCGAGCTCGCGTCGCTCGAGGGGCTCTGAACCTTTACGGAGGCGCGATGCGATTTTCCGTCGTCACGCTGTTCCCCGAGCTGTTCGAGGGCTTCTTGCGCGTGGGCGTCGTCGGGCGCGCGATCACGGGCGGGCGGCACGCGGTGGGTTTCTCGAGCCCGCGCGATTTCGGGCACGGTAAGCATCGCAGCGTCGACGACACGCCGTACGGCGGCGGCGCGGGGATGGTGATGCGCGTCGACTGCATCGTGAACGCGCTCGAGGCCCTCGACGCGGAGGCGCTGCCCCTTGGCGCGGACGCGACCCCGGCGCACCGGATCTTGCTCACGCCGCAGGGGACGACCTTCTCGCAAGCGAAGGCGGCCGAGCTCGCCGCGCGTCCCGCGATCGCGCTCGTGTGCGGTCGCTACGAGGGCGTCGACGAGCGCGTGCGCGGCTACGTCCACGAGGAGCTGTCGCTAGGCGATTTCGTCCTGAGCGGCGGCGAGGTCGCGGCCATGGCGATCATCGACGCCGTCCTGCGGCTCGAGCCCGGCGTGCTGGGCAACGCCGAGTCGCTCACGACCGAGAGCTACAGCGAGGGCGCGCGCGGCATGCTCGAGTATCCGCATTATACGCGGCCCCCCGAGTATCGCGGCGAGCGGGTGCCCGACGTCTTGCTCGGTGGCAACCACGCGCAGATCTTCGAGTGGCGCATGGAAGAGGCCGAGACCCGCACGCGCGCGCGTCGGCCGGAGCTCGCTCGGAAGCCGCGCGGGGCGTAGTCCTCGTTGCTAGGCGCCGAACCTCCGATTCGCCGCCTTGGCGAGCGCCGCGAAGGTCGCGCGAGCGGCTCGGGGAGCTATGCGGCCACTCACATCGGCCGCTCATCGGCCACGCAGGGCTACTTGACCTGGAACGGACGCAGGCCGCGGAACGTGAACGAGCTCACCGCGTCGGGGAAGATCCGCCCGCGGAAGAACCCGACGCTCACGAGCTTGCCGTCGAGCACGCCCGCGGCGGCGACCGCGACCGGGCCGGGGGCGATGTCGAGCGCCGAATAGAGGCCGAGCGTGCTCGAGGCCTTGGCGCTGAGATCGGGCAGCGGATTCTCTTCGTCGTTCGTGAAGTAGGTGGTCACGAACTTAGGCTTGTCGACGTCGACGATCGCGTTCACGAGGCGAACGTCGCCGCAGTCGTGGACTTCCCCGGCGATAGCGCCGTTGCCGGGCGTGATGTTCTTGCCCATCGCGACCTGCGCGATGACCTGGTAGTCGTCCTGCGCGAGCGCGCGAACGTCCTTCTCGAAGGCGCCGTTCACGACGTCGTCGTTGCCGATGTAGAGGCCGTACTCGTAGATGGGCGCCCAGATCGCGCCGCCGGTCACGACCATGAGCTCGGTCTCGGTCGGCACGTCCGGGTACTCGTAGACGCACTCGTAGCGCGTGCCGCAGTCCTCGAGCTCTTCGGGGACGCCGTCGATCTTGCAGTCCGTGGCTGTGACGACCGTGGTGCCGACGAGGTCGCCCGGCATGCCGTCGTTCGCGCTGCCGTCGCGCACGACCTCGTGCACCGCGATCGAGAGGTCGTTCGACTCGCAGCCGTGCGAGAAGATCTTCGCGACCCCCTTGAGCGTGACGGCCTGCGAGGCGGAAGGGTCGGGCGGGGCGGGGTAGCCGCTCGGGTCGTAGCAGCCGAGATCGGGCGCGCCGGTGCCGGCGTACTCTTCGACGCCGCTCGAGCGCTCGAGCTCGTCGACGACGCCGGCGGTGTCGGGCGGCAGCGGCAAGAGCACGCCGCACACGTCGACGGGCGGCGTGGGCACGTTGCCCGCTGGGCATGCCGCCTCGACGGCGTCACTCGCGCAGAAGGCGTCGTTCAGGGTGGTGCAGGTCTTGGCGCAGGAGCCGGCGTCGCCGAGCTCGGTGCCCTCGAGACCCTCGCAACCCTTGCCGCCGGCGACGACCTGGTTGCCGTCGGAGCACGCGGCGGCGACGAGCGCGAGGAGCGACCAAGCGACGCACATGGAGCGAGAAAGCATGGGCGCAGGTTAGTTCGTCATGACCATGGAATCGAGGACCATCGGGGCGGTACCCTCCGCGCACGATGACGAGCATGGTCGCGCGGATCCGCGCTCGGGCGCGCGAGCTCGGGTTCGATGCCGTCGCGTTCGCGCGGGCCGACGTGCCGCTCGATGCGGACTACGAGCGGTATCGCGCGTTCCTGGCGCGCGGCGCCGAGGGCGAGATGCGCTACCTCGCCGAAGCTCCCGAGGCTCGCCGAGCGCTCGACGGCGAGGCCATCCTCCCTGGTGCGCGCACGGTCGTCTGCGTGGCGCGGCGGTCCGCGAGGCCGCACGACGAGGAGGCCCGCGAGCCCGCGCTCGTGCGCGACATCGCGCGCTACGCCCGCGGACGCGACTACCATGTGTACCTGCGGCGGCGCGTCTACCTGCTCGGAAAATTCGTGCGGCTCGCGGCGCCGGGCCACAAGGCGCGCGCGGTGCTCGACACCGCTCCGTTGCTGGAGCGAGCGTGGGCGGCGCGGGCCGGGCTCGGGTTCGTGGGCAAGAACGGGCTCGTGATCGTGCCGGGGCAGGGGAGCTTCTGCTTGCTCGGCGAGGTCGTGACGACGCTCGCGCTCGACGCCGCCGACTACGGCGCGCCGATCGGTGAGCGTTGCGGCTCGTGCACCGCCTGCCTCGACGCCTGCCCGACGAGCGCCTTCGACGCGCCGTTCGTCCTCGATCCGCGACGCTGTGTTTCGTACCGCACGATCGAGCGCCGGCAGGTGCCGACCGAGGAAGAGCCCGCGCACGCGCTCTTCGGCTGCGACGCCTGCCAGGATGTCTGCCCCTACAACCGGGTCGCGTCCATGCCGGCGCCCGCGACCGAGGCGTTTGCCCCGCACGAGCGGTGGCGCTCGCTGCGGCTCGCCGAGCTCGTGCGCGTCGACGGTGCCGCCCACGAAAAACTGACCGAGTCTTCGCCGCTGCGGCGCGCGTCGCCCGCGGTGCTCGCGCACAACGCGCTCGGCGTCGCGGCGCGCAGGCTCGCGCGCGATCCATCCGATCCGGAGGCGCGCGAGGCGATCGAGGCCGGCTGTGCGCACGAGGACGCGGCGCTACGAGCGACCGCGACGCGGTTCGCGGCCGAGCTCGGGGTGGAAAGTTCTCTCTCGCGGCGGTCGCCCGAAGAGGCTGCACGGTGAGACTCCATCGTGAGGTCCCCAAGTGCTTGACACGGCGCCGCGTTTCGCTATGAATGCACGCCCTTAACTCGCCGAGAGAGACAGCCATGGCCAAGAGCGCAATTACCGGACAGCGCAAGCTCAAGGGAAACAACGTTTCCCACTCGAACATCAAGACGAAGCGCTGGCAGAACGTCAACGTTCAGTCGCGGCGCGTGTGGGTTCCCGAGCTCGGGCGCTTTCTCTCGCTGAAGCTGACGACGCGCGACATCCGCAGCATCGACAAGCTCGGCTACGTCGCCTACGCCAAGAAGAACGGCGTCGCGATCCCCGGCCTGAGCTGAAACCAGCGCGACGGCGCGCCTTTAATGGTGGGCCCGTAGCTGCGAGGCCAGCGTAGCTGCGAGGCCAGCGTAGCTGCGAGGCCAGCGTAGCTGCGAGGCCAGCGTAGCTGCGAGGCCAGCGTAGCTGCGAGGTCAGGGCGAACCGCTGGTCACGCGGCTGACCTGCGTCTTTGTGCTGCGAGCGCCGCGGGTCGCGGTGGCAGCGAGCGCGATGGCGCCGCGGTGCGAGGCGACGAGGCCAAGGAGCAGCTCGGGCAGCGTCGCGTGAACGGCGACGTCCGTGGCCTGCAGGTCGGCGCGCCCGCAGGCTCCGACGGCCGCGAGCCAAGCCGCGCCTTCGTGCCGCAACAGCGCGAGCGGGAGCGACCGGCCGAGCGTCGTC
>SYFR01000511.1 GCA_005800325.1 Myxococcales bacterium
CACGGGCGCGGCGCCCGTCATCGCGCAGCTCGCGCGCGAAGAGGACATCCTCGTCGTCGGCGTCGCGACCAAGCCCTTCAAATTCGAGGGCCGTCAGCGCTCGCGCCGCGCCGACCAGGGGATTTCGACGTTCAGCAAGAGCGTCGACACGCTCGTGACCATCCCGAACGAGAAGCTCCTTACTCTCGGCGAGGACGATCTCTCGTTCATCGAGGCGTTCCGCAAGGCGGACGAGGTCCTTTACCAGGCCGTGAAGGGGATCAGCGACCTCATCACCCAGGGCGGGATGGTCAACGTCGACTTCGCCGACGTGAAGACCGTCATGAGCAACATGGGCCGCGCGCTCATGGGCACCGGCTGCGCCAAGGGCGAGGGGCGCGCGCGCTTCGCCGCGGAGCTCGCCATCAAGTCACCGCTGCTCGACGAGATCTCCGTCGAGGGCGCGACGGGTGTGCTCATCAACATCGTCGGCGGCAGCGACATGCGCATGCGCGAGGTGAACGAGGCGGTGAGCCTCATCGAGGAGCAGGCCCACGAGGAGGCCGACATCATCTTCGGCGCGGCGATCGACGAGTCGCTCGGCGACGCCATCAAGGTCACCGTGGTCGCCACGGGCTTCGATCGGCTCGCGCACGGCGCTCACGAGATCGACGTCACCGTGGACCACGAGTCGAGCCGCGAGGCCCTCTCGGAGCTCGCCCGCAAGAGCTCCCTCAGCCGCCCGGCCGCCCGCGCGTCCGTCGTGCCGCCCGCGCTGCCGATGCAGACGTCGGCCGGCCCGCGCAGCCGGCCGATGCCTCGCGTCGAGCGCGTCGAGCGCTACGAGGAGCCGGTTTCGCCCTCGCGCCGCTACGCGCAAGAGCCCGCGCTCCCCGCGCGCGCCGCGGCCCCGGCCGAGCGTCACTTCCTCGCCGCGCGCGAGGACCACGACTGGGATATCCCCGCGTACATTCGCCGCGGGAGCTGAGCCCAGGCTCGCAGGCGAGCCAACACCTTCTTCGACCGCACGCCTCCGGGGCGGTGGCTCGCTTCGACAGCGGACCATCGGCCCCGTTTTTTTTTCCGGCCGCGGCTACGCGCTCTCACGGAAACACCTTCGAGAATCCCGAGCGGGACGGTACTCTTCGGCACGGTGACCGCCGTGCCTTGCTCGAGGGCGAATATGCGTCGCACGTCGATCTTTCTTACGTACATCTTGGTGCTTTGCGGGTGCTCGGGCACCGGTGAGGAGCTCTTCGGTGGGAGCACGTCTGGCGCTGGCGGCGCGGGTGGCGGCACGGCGTCGAGCGGCGCGGGCGGCGACGGCTTGGCGATCGGCGCGGGCGGCTTCACCACGACGGGCCAAGGCGGGGCGCCGGAGCCGTCGTCCGCGACGACCACGGGCTCGATGACGACCACGGGCTCGATGACGACCACGGGCTCGATGACGACCACGGGCTCGATGACGACCACGGGCTCGATGACGGCTGCGGGGACGACGGCGACCGGCGGCGGCTCGAGCGTCGCGATCCCGTGCGGCGCGGACACCTGCACGTCCGGTGAGAGCTGCTGCGTGATGGCCAATAACCCATCGGGCTCGAACTGCGTGCCGGCCGGTACGATGTGCGGGTTCGGCGCGATCCCCGTGGGCTGCAACAACGCCGCGGACTGCGCGGACGGGCAGCTCTGCTGCGGCGCGTACTCGAAGGCCCTGCAGCAATACCTCTCGGTCAAGTGCGCAGCGGACTGCACCGACGGACCGCTTACTTTGGGGATCGTGATGTGCGAAGACGACCCCGGGGCTTGCGGTTCCACCCAGGACTGCAACAGCTCCTCCAAGCTCCCCGACGGGTACTCGTTTTGCCAGTGAAGCGCCGCGGCCCTGAGACCCGAAGCGGCGCTGACCGACGCGGCCCAGCACCCCGCGGCCCGGCCCCTCGCGGCCCTGCACCTCGCGGCCCTGCACCGACCGATGCGAGATCTCGCGGCCCGGCACCTCGCGGCCCGGCCCCTCGCGGCCCGGCCCCTCGCGGTCCGGCTCCGACCGACGCGAGGCCCCGCAGCTCGCGCACCGACGCCGAGCGCCTGGAGATCGTCTACGGCGTGCGCGCCGGGCTCGCCGTCATCGCGGCGCGTCCCACGGCGCTCGTGCGTGTCGCCTGCTCGGTGGAGTCGCCCGACGAGGTGAGAGACGCCGTCGCGCGGCTCGCCGTGTCCGGGATCCCCTGCGACGAGCTCCCGAACGAGGAGCTCGAGCGGGTCAGCGACTCGAGCCACCACGAGGGCCTCGTCGTGGCAGCGCGCCCGCGCCCGTGGCTCACGCCGCGGCAGCTCTCGGAGCTGCTCGTAACGCAGCGCGGCGTCGCGATCGCGCTCGATCGCGTGAAGAACCCGTACAATGTCGGCGCGATCCTTCGCAGCGCCGCGTTCTTTGGCGTCGACGCGGTGCTCCTGTCGGCGATGTCGACGGGCCCCGAGCTCGCGCGCAACGCCGTGCGCGTCGCAGAGGGAGGCGTCGAGCGAGTGGCCCTCGCGCGAACGTCCGATCTCGGCGACACCCTCTCACGCCTGCGCGAAGCGGGCGTGCGCGTGGTCGGCGCCGACGGCTCCGCGGAGACGAGCGCCTTCGAGCATGCCTTTCCGCGCCCGACGATCCTGGTGATGGGCCACGAGCGTGAGGGGCTCAGCGAGCGGATCCGCATGCGCTGCGACGACCTCGTCTCGATCCCGGGGAGCGGCCGCGTCGACTCGCTCAACGTCGGCGTCGCCGCGGGGATCCTCGCCTCGGAGCTCGTGCGCCGGGCCCACTGACGCATCGAACGCGAGGCCGCGCGACGCGCGACGCGAGTTCGGGCTACCCTTCCGTAGTGCGGCTGCGCTTCGCGATCTTCGTCCTCGGGCTCGGGGGCTGTGGGCAGCTCCTCGGCGTCGACGAGCTCGTCCCCGCGGGGGAGTGCTTCCACGCAAAGGGACCGGCGCCGCTCGGCGCGCCGTGCGGGCTCGATGGCGCCTGCGATGGTCTTGGCGAGTGCCGAGCGACCCTCGGCGCGGCCTGCGAAGAGGCCGCGTCGTGCGCGACGGGCGTGTGCGAACAGGGCACTTGCTGCGAGCGCGCGTGCTTGCCGTGCGAGACGTGTGGCGCGCCCGATTCCGCGGGCACTTGCGCTCCCGTGGCTGCGGGCAAGAAGGCCCCGAGCGGGCAGTGCGCGGGCGTCTGCGATGGCTCGGGCCACTGCGTCAGCGGCGCCATCGAAGCGGTCTGGCTCTCCCAGGAAGTCGGCACCGACGTCGGCTATGGGCTCTCGCGCGATCCCGACGGAAAGGTGGTCGTGGTCGGGCAGGGCGCAGGCGCGTTTGGCGGGGGAGCGAATGCCCTGTTCGTGGCCAAATTTGCGCTCGGCGCGGCGCTGACCAAAGTCTGGGGCGTCGCCTTCGGAGGCACGGCGGCGGACATTGGCTACGGCGTGGCCCACGCGCACGACGGGAGCCTCGTCGCCGTGGGCGCGTGCGCCAAAGGCGAGGCGTGGCCGCTCGGAGCGCCATGCCCCGGCGCGGCCGGCAGCGCCGACGGCGTCGTCGCGCACTTCGACGCGCGCGGCGCTCCGCTCGCGACGAGCTTCATTGGCTCGAATAGGAACGACTTTGTCTTCGACGCCGCCGTGAGCCCGAGCGGTGAGGTCGTCGCTGCCGGGCTCGGAGCGGAGCCGCTCGAGGATCTTCCCAGGCCGCTCCTCGCGACCGTGTCGCTCGGCGATGGCACGCTCGCGACTACCTATTTCGGCGACGGAGGCGGCGTCGGGGCGTTTCATCGTATCGCGTTTCGCCCGGACGGGTCCCTCGTCGCGATTGGCTGGTTCAGCGGCGAGCTGTCCTTTGGCGAGGGCCGGAGTCTGAAGTCGGCGGACGCGTTGGACGTGCTCGTCGTGGGCTTCGACGCCAAGCGCGAGCCGGCGTGGGCAGTCTCCTTCGGGGGCGAGGGCGACGACTATGGACAGGACCTCGCGGTCGACGACGACGGCGAGCTTGCCATTGTTGGGCAATATGCAAGCGAGCTCTCGTGGGGCACGGGCGCACTCGCAGCCAGCCACGGGCCGTCGGGATTCATTGCCAAGCTCGACGCCGACGGCGAGCTCCTCTGGGGCCACTCGCTCGATGGTACGAGCGTCGTGGCGCACTCGGTCGTGCGCGACGCCTGGGGCAACTGGCTCGTTGCCGGCTACTTTGAGGGGCGGCTGACCGCGGGCACCGCCGTGACCGCGACTTACCAGGCCAATGGCACCCACGATGCCTTCTGGCTGAAGCTCGGGCGCGCCGGCACACCCCTCTGGCACGCCGTCCTAGGTGGCCCGGGGACCGACCGCGCCCATCGCACGCTGCTCGAGCCGGATGGCGGCTCGCTCACCGTGGGCGCGTCGGACGGCGAATTCTTCCTCGAGGGCAAGCCCGCCGCGCACGCGGGCACGGACACGCTTCTCGTCAAGCTCTCGCCGTGATCCGGGCGTATCCGCTGATGACTCACGCGGGTGCACGAGAGAGGACTTGAACCTCCATGCCTTGCGGCGCCGGAACCTAAACCCGGTGCGTATACCAATTCCGCCACTCGTGCGATGCGGCGGGACTATCGCGAAAATTGCGGCAATCGGCCAGCGCAAAGGCGCAGCATTGCCCGGCGCGTCACGAGGGAGCGCGTCGCCCGGTGCGTCACGAGGGAGCGCGTCACGAGGGAGCGCGTCACGAGGGAGCGCGTCACGAGGGAGCGCGTCACGAGGGAGCGCGTCACG
>SYFR01000512.1 GCA_005800325.1 Myxococcales bacterium
CGGCGGAGATCGCGCTCGAGCGCTTGCACTACTTCGACGCGGCGGGCGAGCGGCTCAGCGCGCGCGGCACGAGCGTCGCCACGGGAGACGCCCCCTCGTGACCGAGCCGGCGCAGCTCTCGCGACGAAGCCTTGGCGCTGCGGCGCTCGGCGCGGCGGTCGCGTCGAGCCTCGCCGGCACTGGCTCGCTCGGCTGTGCGTCGCCGCGTCGCCGTCCGGGCGAGGTCGCCTTCTGGGTCAGCTACGGCGGCAACAACCGCAAGGTGTTGCTCGAGCTCGTCGCGCGGTTTCATCGCGAGCAGAGCCGCGTGAAGGTGCTCCCGACCTTTCAAGGGGACTACTTCGAGGGGCTCGTGAAGCTTCGCACCGGACTCTTCGTCGGCAAGACCCCGACCTTGACGCACGTCGTCGGCGAGGTCGTCCCGTACCTCGAGGCCGCGGGCGTGCTCGAGCCGCTCGACGCAATCGGCGACGAGGTAGCGAGCGATCTCGAGCCCGCGCTGTCGCAGTGGGGCACGTTCGAAGGCGCGGACGACGTGCCGCTCGTGGCGCTCCCGTTCAACCGCTCGACGCCCATCGCCTACGTCAATCGCGCCCTGTTCGCGGAGCTCGGGCTCGCGCCGCCGCGGACCTGGAGCGAGCTCAGGGACGTCGCGAAACGGGCGGGCCACGGGGGCGATGGCGCGACCACGCGCTGGGGTTACGAGTGCCCCATCGACTGGTGGTTCTGGAGCGCCCTCGTCGGGCAGGCGGGCGGCGAGCTCATCGGAAAATCGGGGGCGGTCGAGCTCGGGGGCGAGGCCGGCGTCGAGGCCCTCGAGCTGTGGCGCACGATGGTGCGAACCGACCGCACGATGAAGCCGCCGCCCGGACGCGACTACAACGCATGGGAGGCGACGAACTCGGATTTTCTCGCGGGCCGCGCGGCGATGATCTGGACCTCGACCGCGTTCCTTCGCTACCTCGAGGACAACGCGCCTTTTCCCGTGCTGGCGGCGCCGCTGCCGGCACATCGAAGGCTCGCCGTGCCGACCGGCGGCACGTTCTTCGTCATGCCGCGCGGGCTCGAGCGAGAAGAGCGCGAGTCGGGCCTCACGTTTCTGCGGTGGATGATGCAGCCCGAACAAGCGAACGAGTGGGCGACGCGCACCGGCTATCTGCCCATCTCGCGCCGCGGTCGCCTCGAGCTCGAGCGCGCCGGATTTTTCGAAAAACACCCGAATGTCCTGGTCGCGATGGAGCAGCTCGCTCACGCGCGCCGGTGGCCGTGGCAAAAAGAGCTCTTTCGCGTGCAGCGTGAGGCGGTGCAGCCGCGGCTCGAGGCGGCCGTGCTCGGTGGCGCGGAGCCGCGCGCGGTGCTCGCCGAGGCGCGCAACCTCGAGGCGGGCTGATGGCCTCGAGCGGCCTCAGCCCCAGCCGCGCGTTTCACCCGTTCGTGCTGCTCGCGCCGACGGTGCTCGTGCTGGCGACGTTCTTCGTCGTGCCGGTGGGGCTCGCCGCCTATCAGAGCCTGTTCGCGTGGGACTTGCTCACCGAGCCGAGCTTCGTCGGGCTCGCGAACTATCGCGCGCTCATGCTGACCGGCGAGCTCGCCCGCGTCGCGGGCCGCACGCTCGCGTACAGCGCGGTCGTGGTCACCGTGGCATCGTCCTTCGGCCTCGCGCTCGCGCTCGCGCTGAACCGCGAGGGAAAGCTTGTCGCGTTCGTGCGCGGGGCGATCTTCAGCGCCTACGTGGTCTCGTGGGTCTCCGTCGCGCTGCTCTGGCTCTGGCTGCTCGACGGCCAAGCCGGCCTCGTCTCGCGGGCGTTGCCCGCGCTGGGGCTCCGGCCCTGTGACTGGCTCGGCGATCCGAGCATCGTCCTCTTCACGCTCGCGTGCGTCACGGTCTGGAAGATCGCCGGCTACGCGATGGTCGTGTTCCTCGCGGGGCTCCAGGACGTGCCGCGCTCGCACTACGAGGCGGCCGCGCTCGACGGCGCGACCAGGCTCCAGACCTTCACCCGCATCGTGTGGCCCGCGCTGCGCCCGACGGCGGCCTTCGTCGGGACGACGAGCCTCATCGCGAGCTTCCAGGCCTTCGACGTCGTGCGCGTGATGACGCAGGGCGGGCCCGTGCGCTCGAGCACCATCTTCGTCTATGCCATCTACGAAGAGGTGTTCATGAACCTGCGCGTCGGGCGTGCCAGCGCGCTCGTCGTCGTGTTCTTCGTGCTCTTGCTGCTGCTCACGGGCGTGCAGCTCAAGGCCTGGCGGACCCTCGCGCAGGGGAGGGTCGCCACGTGAAGTCGCGTAGCAACCCATGGTTCGTGCTCGCGCTGTGCGCCATCGGGCTCGTGTGGGTCGGCCCGTACCTCTGGATGTTGAGCACGTCGTTCAAATCGCTCGACGAGCTCGTCCGCGCGCCCGCCTATCCGCTGCCGTCGGCGCTGCGCTTTGCGGCCTATCGCGAGGCGCTCAGTGCTGTGCCGGTGTGGCGCTACATGCTCAACACCGTGGTGATGGCGGCCGCGATCGCGCTCTCTCAGATCGCGCTCGCGCTGCCCGCGGGCTACGCGCTCGGCAAGCTCCGCTTTCGTGGGCGAGGGGCGACCATGGCGCTCGTCCTCGCTTGCCTCGTCGTTCCGGCGCAGGTCACCTTCGTGCCCGTGTTCACGATGCTCGGTCCCCTCGGGCTCGTGAACACGATGACCGCGCTCGTCTTGCCCTTCGCGGTGAGCGCGTTCGGGACGTTCCTCGTGCGGCAGGCGATGCTCGCCATCCCCGACGAGCTCATCGAAGCGGCGCGCCTCGATGGAGCGAGCGAGTTTACGATCGTCTATCGCGTGCTCGGGCCGCTCGTGACGCCGACGCTCTCGGCCCTCTGTCTCTTCAGCTTCGTCTACCACTATAACGACTACTTCTGGCCGCTCATGATGACGACCGACGATAGCGTTCGCACGCTGCCGCTCGCCGTCGCGCTCTTGCGGGAGCAGGGCACGGGCGTGCGCTGGCACGTCGTCATGGCGGGCAACGTGCTCATGAGCCTGCCGGTGCTCGCCCTCTTCGCGGTGGCGCAGCGGCGGATCCTGCGAGCCGTCACCGCCCGAGCGCTCGCGTGATGCGGAGGTGGCTCAAGATCGGCGTCGCCCGTCCGGCCACCGCGAGCGGCGCCAAGCGCAGGGCCACCGTGCGCGCTCGCGTGGCGCTCGGAGTCGCGCTCGTCGGGGCGCTCGCGTTCATCCTTCCGGGCGCGTCGCTCACGGTGGCCGTCGACCGGGCCCGCGCGTGCTTCGAGCGCGTCGAGCGCGGCGTCGTCGGCGATTGCTCGCGCGCGGGCGGCCCTTGGCTGTGGCTACCCGAGCGCGTCCCCTTCACGCGGCGGGAGGCGCAGCTCGTCCGTGAGGAGCTCGCGGCGCGGGCGGCCGTCGCTCGCTACGTCGAGGCGGCGGTCGTGACGCTCGACGGGGACGAGATGGCGCGACGGTTCGACGCCGTCGTGAGCGCGGCGACGCTGCTCGAGGCGGGCACGGGGCAGCTGCGCCTCGACGTGCTCGGTCGCTCGATGCCCACTCCCGAGCCGGGGGAGGTCGCGTACGCGGTTGGGGATTTTCGCACGCTCACGGACCGCGCGTTCTCGTGGACGCAGCACTACACGGAGAAACACGCCATTTTTGCGGCGCTCGCCGCCGGTGACACCGTGCGTGCGTTGCGGATCGGCAAGCACTACGAGGGGCGCCCCAACTCGGACGAGCGCGTGCTCCTCGGTGCGCTCGCGTGCATCGATGGGCGCTACGACCGCGCGATCGAGCACGTGGCCGAGGTGGTGCGCTCGCGGCAGGACAAGCGTCACGCGAATTTTTCCCGCAATTACGGGGATGCGCGCATCGTCCTCGTCGCCTGCGCGCGCCTCGCCGGCAAGAGCCCGCCGGACGAGCCCGAGGTGGGCGACGCCGGGGAGATCGAACGCGCGCTGCGCGAAGTGGTCCTCGCCGCGAGCCTCCGGCATGCGCGTCCACGGCGTGCTTGCGACGCTGGCGACCGCGATTGTGACGCGGCGCAGGAGACGGATGCGTTCGCGCGCACGGTGAAGCTGCTCACGAGCGGCGCGCCGGTGACGCATCGGCTCGCGCTCGTCGCGCTGGTCGCGTCCCACCTCGAGGAGGGCGCCGAGCTCGCTCGCGCCGCGAGCCCGCCGGGCGGCGAAGCTCCGCTCGTCGATCGCCTGCCGTGGTCGGTGGACGCGTGGACGGGCGCGACGGCGCGAGAGCCCTTCGTCCCGGCCGAGCACTTCGCGCGTGCGGCGCGACATGCGGCCGAGCTCGCGGGACAGCGCGGGCCCACGCTCGCAGGCCAGCGCGCGGCCGAGCTCGGGGGACAGCGCGGGGCCCAGAGCGGTGCGGAGCTCACGGGCGAGCTCGCCAGGTTGAGCGGCGCCTTGTGGCTCATGGCGGCGCGCGGCTACGCGCTCGGTGGCGAGGCGCCGAAGAGCCAGAGCGCGCTAGAGATCGCGTTGATTGCCTTGAAGCCGTCGAGCCATCGCGCTCAGCTCGTGCGCTCGAGCCTCGCCTCGGTGCTCGGTGAGCGCGAGGCCCCGCAGGGAGCGTTGCGTGCCGAGGGAGCCGGCGCACCGGAGCTCTCGCGCGGCACGGAGTCGCTCGCCGAGGCGCGGCTCGAGGCCCTGCGAGCGCGCGGAACGGCCCCGCCCGAGCCGCGGCTTGCGGGCACCTGGCTCGCGCTCTCGCGACTCGCGGGCGATCCAAAGCGAACCGAGCGTTGGCTCGACGCGCTCACCGCCTTCGACGCCGAGCGCCTTGCTCTCCCGCGCTACCTCTGGCTACGGCACGAGCTCGCGAGCGCGCGCGGGGACGCGGAGGCTGCGGCGGCGTGGCTGGCTCGGTTCCGCACCCTCGCGCGCAGCCAAGAGCACGAGCAACACGGGGAGCTCTGGCGCGTGGTGCTGAGCCCGTGAGTCCGCAGCTCGCGGGCGAATCACTCCGCCGCCATGCGTGAGTGCCGAATGCGGTAGGTCAACGCGCGCGTGGCTCGGGGTGCTCGGCCGCGAGCACGAACACCTCGCGTGCGCCGAGGCCCTTGAGCTCCACCGAGCCTCGCCGCGAACTCAGTGCGGTCTCCGCGAGGCGCGCGGCGACGGCTTGGCTCACTTGAATCGTGCCGGGCAGCGCCGTATCGCAGAGGCGGCTCGCGGTGTTCACCGTGTCGCCCCACACGTCGTAGGCCGGGCGCCTCGTGCCGATGACGCCCGCGACGATCGGGCCGGCGTGCACTCCGATGCGCAGCTCGATCGCATGCGTCGAGCGGAGCTGTGACACGAGCTCGCGCGCGAACGCGGCCGCTTGCTCGAGGTGGAACGCGCGCGGCTCCGCGATGCCGCCGACCGCGAGGTAGGCGTCCCCGATCGTTTTGATCTTCTGCAGCTGATAGCGCCCTGCCAGCTCGTCGCAGAGCGAGAAGACGAGGTTGAGCTCCGAGACGACGGCGGACGCCGTGCGGCCCGCCGCGCGCGCCGTGAAGCCGACGATGTCCGCGAACACCACGCTCACGTCTTCGTGGGTCTCGGCGACGCTCGTCTCTCCGCGCTTCAGCCGCTCGGCGACGTGGGCGGGGAGCATGCTCGCGATGAGGCGCTCGGAGCGCGCCTCTTCTTCCTCGAGCAGGCGCGTGAAATGCTGCTCCCGCTCGTGCAGCCGCTTTTTCGCTCGCGAAGAGTTCACGCGCGCCTCCATGATGCGCGGCTGAAACGGCTTGCCGAGGTAATCCTCGGCGCCGAGCTCGATGCAGCTGGCGATCACCTCGACGTCCTCGATGCTCGAGATCATGACGACGGCGGCGGCGGCGAGCGTCGGGTCGCGCTTGATGTGGCGCAACGTCGTCACGCCGTCGAGGACGGGCATCTCGATGTCGAGCATCACGAGGTCGAACGGCGCCTCCGAGCCGCGCATGAGCTCGAGGGCCTCGGCGCCGTCTTTGGCTACCGTGACCAAGTGGCCGAGCTTCTCGAGCATGCGCCCGATGATCAGGCGAGTCACCGACACGTCGTCGACGACCAGCGTGCGCGGCGCCGAGATCGCCGGCGCTTGAGCGTTGCTTCGCGGGAGGGGGACGTTCGAATGCATGCGGCGCCTGTGGCTAGCGGCTCGAGTCCCTGAGCGGCTCGAGGCGACCATTGTCGGCCACGGCCGAGCCAGCGTCGACCGAAAGCGCCGACGCGGGGAAAATCAGCGGGAATTGACGCGCGTCAGTGCCCCACGCGCATTCGAGAAGAGGCGCCGCGGCTCGTCGACGACCTGCTGCGCCGCGGGCCTCCCGCGTCAGTAGCCCCAGGCGTACTCGAGCCTGCCGAGCACGAGGAGGTTGTGCGTGGGGCTCTCGCCTTCGGTGCCGAACAGGAGCGCCCGGTAGCGCGCCTCGAGCCCGAGCGTGAAGCTCCGCGAGAGCTGGTAGCCGAGGCCCCCGAGCCCCTCGAGCCCGAGGTGGACGCGGGTCGCGCCGTCCTGCAGGAACATCGGCGAGGGGCCGACCGTCGCGCCGACGTACGGGACCCACGTCAGGATGTCGATGACGTACTCGGCGCCGAGGCCGGTGTGCCAAATGACGGCGCTCGTCGCCGGTTCTGGCAAGTCGAAGGCGCACACGTCGGCGTGTGCGCGAAGGTTGAAGGCGTCGGTGAGCCCGTAAGTCAGGTGGAGCCCGGTGGCGAAGCCGCTCGCCGCGCTCGGCGTGAAGCCCGCGAGCGCGTAGCCGCCTTCGACGCCGGCCTTCCACTGCCGCTCGAACGCGAGGACCTCGGTGGCCGAGAGCGCAATGGCCGCGACGGCGAGGCTCGCGAGCGCGCCGCGCACCGTCGCACGCCTCGTTCCACGCGCACGTCCGCGCACCGTCGCACGCCTCTTTCCACGCGCATTTCCGCGCGAGATCGCTGGTTCTTGCGCCGCTCTGCTCATCGCTTCTTGCCCTGCTTCGCGGCCGGGCTCTCGTCGATGGTAGCCGACTGCCGGCGCCGCGCCGCGGCCGTCCGCAGGCGCGTCGCCCGCTCGGACGGAGGCGGGGGCGCCGTCTCGAGGGTCGTGACGACCCCGGGGTGCAGGCTCGCGTCGGGCTCGCCGAGGAGCGTCGTCACCTCGATTACGCCGAGGGGCTTGATGAGCGTGGGACGGCCCGCGAGCACGAGGTAGCTCGCCGTCCTCGCCGGGATCACCCCCGACGTCATCCACACGAACGCGTCGCGCACGGCCGGCGAGAGCGCCGCATGAAGCTCGACGGCGCCCTCGATCGCGAGATCGCAGAAAACCGCGTGCGGCGTCGCCTCGAGCCCATCGAGCAGCTCGCGCGCGCCCTCGGCGTTCGCCGCGTGCGTCACGATCCAAGGCTTGAGGCCGAGCTTCATCGCCAGCGCCGTCGACTCGTCGGCGTCGAGCCACACGACGACTCCGCGCTCCCGGCCGCGCGGCGCGCCGGGTCGCATCGAGGCGCGCGGGGCACGGGACGACGCTCGTCTCGCGCGGGGAAAGACGGCGGTCGCGAGCGCGCCGCCGAGCGTTGAGCGTCCGTGCTCGACGTGGCCCTTGTGCAAGAGCACCGTCTGCTTGGCGAGCGCGAGTCCCATCGCCGCCGTCGCGCCACGGCTGCGCTGCACGATCGCGTCGAACACACGCGCGCTCGTGGCGCCACCGCCGCCGCTCGACTCGACCGTGAGCCGCACGCGCGTCTCGTCCCCGGCGAGCGACATCTTCACCACGCGGCGCGCACGACCGCCCTCGGACTCGCCCTTCATGTAGAGCAGGAGCTCCACGAGCGCGAGCGAGAGCATCTCTTCGCGCCCGACGACGAGCAGCGGCTCGGCCGAGGCGTCGATCGCGAGCTCGACCCCGGCGCTCTCGAACGCCGGCACCAGCATGCGCACCGCCGCGTCGGCCAAGAGCGTCAAGTCGAGCTCACGCTCGCGAGTCTCACGCGAGAGCGCGAGCAGCCTTGAAGTGTGGCCGCGGGCGGTCGCGAGCGCCGACGTGAGCGCCGTCGAGAGCTCGTCGAGCTCGTCGAACAAGGCCACCTGTTCGGCGCGCGGCTGCTCGGCGCGCGGCCGCTCGCTTGCGGGGCCCCGTGCGCGCTCAGTCCGCGGCGGGCGCGCTCTACGCAGCAGGCGGTCTTGCTGCTCGAGCTCGAGCTGCATCACCTCGAGGGGCGCGGCGAGCTCACGAGCCGCAGTCGCCGCGATGAGCCCCACGGCGGCGAGCTGGGTCGCGGCCGCGTCCTCGAGCACCGAGTCGCGCTCGCGCAGCACGGCGGCCTCGCGCTCTTCCGCCAGCGCGAGTAGCCGCGCCACGGTGTCGAGGAGCAAGAGCGCCTCCGCGTCGAGCGCCGTGCGGGTGGCGGTCGCGACGACGAGGACGCCGCGCACGCGCCTGCCGATGATCATCGGGGCCGCGGCGACCGCGCCCCAGCCTGCTTCCGCGAGCGCGGGCCCGAGCGCTCCGGCGGCGTGGGGTACGGCGATGGCGTCGTCGAGCGTGACGCGCAGGTCGTGCGCCGCGCGCTGTGCCACGAACCAGCCGGCGCCGCTGCGCGCGAGGTGCGAGAGCCAGGGCTTGCCACGCCGCGGCAGCCGATGCTCCGCCGCGAGCACGAGCTCCCTAGGCTCGGCGCGGTAGACGAGCGCCCCGCGCAGCGGCAACACCTTACCCAGGAGCTCGAGCACCGCGTCGAAGAGCCCGCCCGCTTGCTCCGTCGTCAAGTGGCGCGCGAGGGCGACGAGCAGGTTGCGCTGCGCGTGGATGGCGCGGGTCGTCACGGCGTGGCAGTTCGCGAGCCGAGGCCGAAGCCGTCATGGAGCGCGCGCACCGCGAGCTCGGCGTATTTCGCGTCGCAGAGGCAGCTCACCTTGATCTCGCTCGTCGAGATCGCCTGGATGTTGATGCCCTCGGCGGCGAGCAGCTGAAACATTTTCGCGGCGACGCCCGCGTGCGAGCGCATGCCGAGCCCCACGATGCTCACCTTCGCGATGCTCTCGTCGTAGCGCAGCCCGCGCGCGCCGACCTTGCCCTCGAGGGCGTTCATCACGGGCCGCACCCGCGGCAGGTCGCTCTTGTTCACCGTGAAGGTGACGTCGGTGCGCCCCGCAGCGTCGACGGCCGCGTTCTGAATGATCATGTCGACCGAGATGTTCTCGCCGGCGAGGTCGGAGAAGATCTGCGCCACGATCCCGGGGCGGTCCTCCACGCTCACCAGCATGACGCGCGCGTCGTTCTTGTCGCACGCGACGCCGGCCACGACGACGCTCTCGAGCGAGCGACCGGCCTCGGCACCGGACCACTCTTCGCTCGTGACCCAGGTTCCGGGCACCTCCGAGAACGACGAGCGCACATGGATGGGAACACCGTATTTCATCGCTAGCTCCACGCTGCGGATTTGCAGCACCTTCGCTCCGAGCGAGCTGAGCTCGAGCATCTCTTCGTAGCTGATGCGGTCGATCTTGCGCGCGGTCGGGCACACATTCGGATCGGCGGTGTAGACGC
>SYFR01000513.1 GCA_005800325.1 Myxococcales bacterium
CCGCGCGATCGAGGATGCGCGCGATCTCTTCTTCGTACGCGGCGCTCTTGTGGGCGTAGGCGTGCGCGAGCCGCTCTTCGTCGTCCTTCGCGCGCGCGAAGGCGTCTCGCGTGGCCTCGCGCTCGATGGACAGCTCTTTCTCTGCCGTCTCGAGCCGGTCGTGCAGCGGCTCGAGCTCGCTCTGCACGCCCGCAAGGATGGCGTCGAGCTCGGCGGCGCGCGCCGAGAGCGTGAGCATTGCACCCTGGCGGTCGTCGGCGATGGAGATGAGCTCCTGCTCGCGGCGCTCGAGCACGCGGATGCGGTCGCGAAGCTCGACCTCGAGTGAGCGGGGGACGCGCGTGACGGCCTCGGGCGCGGCGGGCGCCGGCTCGGCTCCGAATTGCTCCGCTTGAACCTGGATGAGCGTGAACGCGTCGAGGTCGATGCGCCGCGCGCTGCCGATGGCCACGAAGGCGAGCGGCTCCTCGGGCTCGCTCGTCAGCGAGGTGTCGATGACGACGGCCGGCTCGCTCTCGGCGCCGAAGCGAGCGACGCTGTACCCGACGAACGGCGCCTGCCCGAGCATCGCGACGTGCTCGAACTCCGCCGCCATCAGATCGAAGAGCTGATAGTAGCCGAGCTTCTCGTCGCCGGGCGCGGCCGCGTGCTCGGGATTCGGGGCGGCGACGACGATGACCCCGTGCGCTGTCGCGAGCCGCCGCGCGACGGCGATGACCGCAGGGGCGGCGAGCTCGCCGCTCGTGAGCTCGAGCAGGTTCGGGATGACGACGACGTCGAACGGCTGTCCCGCCGGCTCGGCGTCCGCCTCGAGCAGCGTGTGCCGTACTTGCGAGCTCGCGCCCCGCGAGCGCGCGATCGCTTCGGCGGTGCGGGTCGCGTCGGGATCGTAGACCTGAAGGCGTCGTCCGCTGTGGAGCGCGAGCTGCTCGGCGAGCCCGGTCGTGCCGTCGCCGAACAGGGCGGCGCGCTTGCCGTCGAGTAGGCTGTGCACGAACGCGCCGATCGCGGCCGCCGACGCCGCGCCCCCCGCACCGATTGTCGCCACGTTCGCCATTCGGAAGGAGCGTCCTAGGTTACCGCTCGCGGCGGGTCAAACCCCTTGTGCCCGCTCGCGGCGAGCACTACCGCCCTTCAAATGTCGCTTGAAATCCGAGCCGTCGAGCGGAAGAGCAGGGCGCGGCGCGACTTCCTCGACGTCGTCGACCGCATCTACGAAAAGGATCCGTGCTTCGTGCGCTCGCTCGACATGGACCTGAGCGACCGGCTCGACCCGAAGAAGAACCCCTTCTTCGAGCACGGCGAGGCCGAGTGCTTCGTCGCGTATCGGGAGGGCGCGCCGGTCGGCCGCGTCAGCGCCTCGATCGACCGGCTCCACCTCGAGCGCCACCACGACGACGCCGGGTTCTTCGGCTTCCTCGACACCGTCGACGACGGCGCCGTGGCCACGGCCCTGCTCGACGCCGCGGCTTCGTGGCTGCGCGCGCGCGGGATGAAGCGCATGCGCGGGCCGATGTCGCTGTCGATCAACGAGGAGTGCGGCTGCCTCGTCGACGGGTTCGACACGCCGCCCATGGTGATGATGCCGCACCACCGCCCCTACCAGGGCGTGCTCATCGAGCAGGCGGGCTTCGCGAAGTGCAAGGATCTCTTCGCGTGGAGCTACGAGGTCGGGCGCGTGCCGCCGCGGGTCCAGAAGGCGCACGACGAGCTGCTCGCTTTCCCCGAGGTCGAGACGCGCCGCGTCGACCTGGGGAACATGGAGCGCGACGTGCGGCTCATCATGGAGGTGTTCAACGACGCCTGGAGCGACAACTGGGGGTTCGTGCCGGCGACCGCGCGCGAGGTGCAGAAGATGGTCTCGGACCTCGGCATGATCGCGATCGCCGACCTCACGCGGCTCGTGTTCATCGAGGGCGAGGTCGCCGCGGTCGCGCTCGCGCTGCCGGACGTCAACGAGCTCGTCGCGGACGCTCGCGGCAAGCTGTTTCCGACGGGCGCGCTCAAGCTGCTCTGGCGTCTCAAGGTGCGCGGCCCGAAGAGCGCGCGGCTCTTGGTGCTCGGGATCCGAAAAAAGTGGCGCAGCGTGCGGCGGTACGCCGGGCTGTCGGCATACCTCTACGCGGCGCTCAATCAGTCGGGCCACCTGCTCGGCATTCGCCGCGCCGAGCTCGGCTGGACGCTCGAGGACAATGGCCCGATCAACGTCGGCATCAAGATGATGGGCGGGCGAGCCTACAAGACCTACCGCATCTACGAGCGCGCGCTCGGGTGACAGGGTTCTCGGCCGGCTAGTTGTCGGCCGGAGAGGGGCTCGTCTGCTTTTGGGGCCGAGGACGGCACTTGTGCCGGAGACTGGCTACTCGAGCGCCGAGGCGAACTCGACGCAGTCGCCGTAGTTGTCTTTCTCGGCCTTGCAAGCGTCCTTGGCGGTGAATTTGTCCCCGTCGCAGGTGCCGCGCTCGATTACGCAGTCGACGAGGTCCGCGTGTTCGCTGCTGCAGTCGTAGGCGTCGGCGACGTCCGAGCTGCCATTCTCCGCGATGACGCACTCGTCGCGCTCGACGTCGCTGCACCCTCTACAGTCGCATTCGGCCTCGCACAGCTCGACCGCATTGCTGCCGCACGCCGCCCCCACGAAGGGACCGAAGGCGAGCGCCATGACGGCGAGGCCTGAAAACTTGCCGCTCCGGTTCATGTCAGTCGACGCACCTTTCGAAATCCGCGAGCTCGCTCAGGCACGAGTCCCCGATATTGAAGTTGTTTCCCGACGTGCACTGCGCGTCGTCCTCCGCGCACGCGAGCAGCTCGTCGAACGCGTCCTCGCAGCCGCGGTTTTCGGCGAGCGCTTCGCTCGTCTCGGCCTGGGCGATGCAGGCGTCGACGTCCGCGTCGTTTCCTCCGCGGCAGGCCATTTCGTCCTCGCAGAGGCTCGAGAAGCGCGAGCACGCCGTGGCGAGGCCGGCGAGCGCCAAGGCCAGCGTGAAGCGCGCAAAGAGCGAGCAGATCCCCATAGGGGGAACAAGGTAATCGCCATGGCAGCTCGCGTAAAGTGCCCTATCGCGGCGGGGCCTCTTCGCCGCAGCGGCAGGGCGCGCGACCGGCGCTCGTCGCCAATGCCGCGATAATGGCCAATGGCGCGCGCCACTCAGCGGTGGCCGCTCACGCCGCTCCGCGCAGTGGAAAGGCGAGCGTGAAGGTCGCGCCGCCGCCCGGGGTCGGCTCGAAGCTGGCCGTGCCGTCGTGCGCCTCGGCGACCTTCTTGACGAGCGAGAGCCCGAGGCCGCTACCGCACGGGCGGGTCGTGTAGAACGGCTTGAAGATGTGCTCACGATTCTGGTCCGGGACGCCCGCTCCCGAGTCGACGACGGAGATCCGTAGGCGGTCGTCCGCGCTAGCGCAGCTCACCTGGATGCGTACGCCGGGCGTCGTCTCGTGCGCGTTGCGAACGAGGTTCACGAGCGCCCTGCGCAAGAGCTCGTCGTCTCCGTAGAAAGGCGGGAGGTCCCCGCTCGGCGCGAACTCGACCTCGCCTGCCCCCTCGGCGCGCGCCGCCGCGATCGCGCCCTTCACGATGGGCTCGACCGCGTGCTCGTCGAACCGGACGGCGAGCGGCCGCGCGAAATCGAGCAAGTCGTCGACCAGCCGCTTCAGGCGCAGGGCTTCGTCGCCGAGCGTGGTCATCAGCTCGGCGACCTCCGGCGACTTGGTGCCCTCGTGCCGGCGAAGCAGCGACAGCACGTTGTAGATCACGGCGACCGGGCTCCTCACTTCGTGCGCGATGATCGCCGACATTTCGCCGAGTGCGGCGAGCTGCTTTTGCCGCACGAGCTGGTCCTGCGCCGCGCTGAGCGCTTGGGAGGCGAGCTCGAGCGCGGCGGCCTGTTCGACGTTGGCGCGGGCGAGCGCGGCGCCGGTGACGCACACCGTGACGAGGAACGCGAAGTCGACCAGGTAGGGCAGCCGGGTGAGGTTGGCGAACGCGAGCGTGTCGCTCACCGCGGCGAGCGCCATCGCGAGCCCGCCGAAGGCCAACGTGCGGCCGGTGCCGTGCCCCTGGCGCGCGAGCTGGAGGCCGCGCACGACGACCCAGAGCATCGCGAGCCCGGCGAAGGCGCCGGCCAAGTCGGCGAGCCAGGTGGGCGTCGCGTCGCAATAGGTGAGCCCGAGCCACGCCGCCCGACGGCGCAGGGGACCCTCGGTCACGAGCCCGGGGACGAGCCCGCAGGCTCCGAGGGCGCACGACCCCGCGGCCAGGACGCGGTCGGCGGTGGGCATCGCGCGCCCGGCGAGCGCCGCCGCCAGCTCCAGCGCCGCGGCCCCGTAGAGCCCGGCGCCGAGGTAGACGAGGCCCGCGAAGAAGACGACGACCCGCTCGCTCTCGGACGCGACGATCGCAACATTCGACGCGGCGAAGACCGCGGCGAAGAGCGAGCAGGCCGCGAAGGCGCGAGCGCTGCGCGCCGCCGCGCCGTGCGCCGCCACCACGGAGAGGCCACCCACGACCAGGGCGACCATCGTCACCACGAAGCTGACCACCCCCTGCGGCGCCATCGGCCCAGCAATATCGGACAGCGGGCGCTTGGTTGCAAGCGGCCCGCAAATCCCGTCAAATCCCATGCTCCCGCCGCGGGACGCCGCGGCGGTGCATGCTACGTTGTGGCCGTGAAGTGTGACGAAACCGAGAGCGGCTCCGGGCGCTTCGGGCGCGCTCGTCGCACGGCGAGGTCGCGGCGCGCGGCGTGGCTCTTCGGTGCCTTCGTCGTGGCCTTCGCCGTCGTGGGCGTCCCACCTGCGCGCGGCGCGACGCAACCGGCGTCGATCGCCGTCGTGGCAGAGAGCGGTGTGGTGCGCGCCTCGGCCGCCGCGCTCGCGCGCAC
>SYFR01000514.1 GCA_005800325.1 Myxococcales bacterium
GCGCGTCGTCGACGACGGCGCGATCGATCGCCACGCCGACGAGAGCCGCGCCGGCGAGCCACGCGAGCGCACCAAGCCACTGGGCCGCGGCGAACGCGGCGAGCACCGGCTCCGCGCCGCGCGCGAAGGGAGCGAGCAGCCACGCAAAGCCGAGCGGCGTCACGCCGTCGGTAGCCGCCGCGTCGCCCGCGTTGAAGCGATGGCCGAGCCCGGCAGCGACGTTGGCCGCATAACGCGCGGTAATGAGCGCGTCGTCGACCATGAAGCCGCGCAGCCAGAGCAACATCGGCGAGGCCGCGAGCACCCCCAAGACCGCCCCCCGAACCGCGGACCCGCGCATCTTCGTCAAGAAGCCGGGATGCTCGCGGAGAACTTCGCGACCTTGTCGAGCACGCGCGCGGCCTCGTCGCCTTCGAGCAGCGTGGGACGAAAATCGTTGCGCCTCGTGCTCGAGGAGATCCGCACGGGGACGCGCCGCTCCGCGACCGCGTGCACCTTGCCGTCCCGCACGTGAAACGTCTCCTGAAACACGAGTGAGTCCATGTCCGCGGGCTGGCTGTGGGCGCCGAAGACGAAGTTGCCGAGCGAGTAGACGATGTGCCGATCGCGGTAGGTCTCGATCCCTTGCAAGACGTGCGGGTGGTGTCCGAGCACGAGCGACGCGCCGGCGTCGATGGCTGCGCGCCCGAGGCGCTGCTGATCGGGCGCGGTGGCGTGCGAGCCCTCGATCCCCCAGTGAAACGACACGACGACGATGGTCCCTGGCTTCGCCTCGCGCGCGACATCACGCACGACGCGCGCCTGCGTTCCTTGCGGGCCGCCGAGGTACCCGAGGTTCACGACCGTGACGCCGCGCACCTCGCGACGGTCGACCACGCCATGGCCGAACCGGCCGACCTTCGCCCGATCGAGCGCGCGCTTCGTGTCTTCGTGGCCGACGAAGCCGAAGTCGTGGCTGTGGTTGTTCGCGAGGTTGACGAGCTCGACGCTCCCCTGCGCGAGCATCTCCGCCCACTCGGGCTTGCCGCGGATCGCGAACACCGGGTTCGCGCGACCGTCGTGGTTCGTGAGCGTCCCCTCGAGGTTCGCGATGGTGAGATCGTCGGCCGCGAAGAGCGCCCGCACACGAGCGAACGGATACGCGATCGGATCGGCATGCTTGGCGAGCTCTGCCGTGAATGAGCCCTCGCCCGCGACGCCCGCGAGATCTCCGAGCGCGCAGTCGCCGACCGCGCTGATGGTGATACGCACGTCGCTGTCGCCCTCGCTCGACGCCCGGCCCTGCTCGTCCCGCGCCGGCGCGCTCGCGTTCGCGGCAGCACCGCTCGCGTTCGCGGCAACACCGCTCGCGTTCGCGGCAGCACCGCTGGCATTCGGCGCAGCTCGTATGGGCTCCGCAGCGTCGCGTGCCTCCTCGCCGCGCTCGGCCGCCGCACACCCGATCGTCCCGAACGTCCCCAGCAACCCCACCATGCCGAGCATCCCGAGCGCCGCGAGGCTCGCGGCCCTGCTCCGACACGCTCGCGCTCGCACGCCCGCCCCGTCAACGTGCGGCATTCGCGCGCCTCACAGACCGCTGATGACGATGGGCGTGCTCGGCCCGAAGTTGGCGCCGACGCCGTTCCAGCCCTCCGGCACCGCCGGCTCGGTGAACCCGAAGAGGAAGCGGCCGTCGATGGGCGACACGTTCACGCACTCGGCGCTCTTCGGATCGCCGAAATCCTCGTGCCAGAACGCGACGTGCTGCGCGAGCGGCGCGTGGATGTACTGGATGTGCGGTACATCGCTGAACCAGAGCACGGTCGGATCGCCCTTCTCGTTCGACATGGTCGCGGCCCACTCCTTCCACTCGTAGCGAAAGGTGCCAACCTCGGTGGTGGCGAATTTCGTCAGATCGTTGCCGGGTACGGGAACCCCGCCTTTTCCTGGAGAAAACAGCGTCGCGTAGACCGGATCGGTGCCGACGTAGGCGGTGAGCGTGCCCGGCACGATGTGCGCGTCGAGCCACTTTTGCCCCGGCTTGATCGAGCGCGGGAGGGTCTTCTTTTGCCAGCTGATGGCGACGCTGCGTCCGCGCACGAAACGCCCTGGCCGGTCGCGCAGCTCGTAATAGGGGTCGGCCTTCGTCCCGTGCGCCTTCTCCAGGATCATGATGGCGCTCTTGCCCGCCACGACCTCATCGGTCGCCGTGGTGCGGCCGCTCGAGTCGCGCGTGACGAGCGGCAGACCCTCGAAGCTGCGGTTCCAGGCGAGGGGGAGCTGCACGCTGCCGGTGAGCTCGAGGCCGCGAAACTGCGAGCGTCGCAAGGACTGCACGCGATCGGCCGGGACCACGGTCAAGTCGGGCGACACCAGCCAGACGCGCCCGTGCATCTCGAACGCCGCGGCGTAAGAGAGCATCGAGCCGTTCGGGATCACCTTCCACACGAGGCGATTCACGTCGCGCGTGCCGCCGCCGACGTGGCGCTTTCCGCCCTCGAAGAACCACGGCACGGGATCGGTCGCCGCGAGCTTCACGTCCTTCTCGATGAGCTCCTCGTGCCCCTTGGCCCACTCGCCGAGCTCGGCGTAGGTGCCCGGCGCGCCCATCCCGCGCTCGGCGGCCGCCCACTCTTCCGGAGTCGGAACGCGGCTGTAAATGGGCGCCCCGCGCGAGTGCGCGTAGCGATAGGGCCAGATGGCGCCGCGGTTCGGAGCCACGCTGTGCAGCGCGCGATAGTACGGATCGCCGAGCTCGAGCGTCGTGCGGCGGTTGAGGCACACGTAGCCCCTTGGCTCGACCTCGTACCAGCCGCGCGCGCAGCCCTCGCCGGCGACGGGCTTCGGCGACTTGAGCTTCACCGCGGTGCCGATCCGCATGCTCCCGAAGGCGAGCCCCTCGTGGGTCGGCTTCGGCATGATCCACACGTGATAGTCGGTGGCGCCGATGTGCGGGGAAGCGAGCTCCGGATCTGCTGCCGGGGCCTCTCCCGAGCCGTCGAGCGCCCGCGCAGCCGGGGCTGGCTCCGCCTGGGGCGCGGCCGCGATGTCGACGCCGTCTCGCGCGTTTCCGTCGAGCGCGCCGAAGCTCAGGGCGAGGAGAGCTGCGGCAGCGAGCGAGCGCCAGGCCATGCTGCGTTTCATGGGGCCGATCCTGCCGCGGAGCGCCCGCCGTGGCCCAGTTTGCGGAATGTGCCCAATTTCCCGCACGGAACGGACGCCTCGCGGAGGCGGCCCCTCGCGCGTGACGTCGGCCGGTAGCGTTGCTTCACGCCGTTGTCCAATCATCGGCAATCGGCCCCGAAAATTCCGGTCGCGCGCCGCCGCCGCTTAGCATCGCCCCCGTCGATGCCCACTCTTCGCCTCGTCGCCTCCTCCTCCCACGAGAGCCGCAGCAGCGTGAGCCCGACGCTCGTCGAGCTCGCTCCACTCTTCGATGACGTGAGCCTCTTCGGCTCGCTCACGCGCTCGGGCGTGCTCGCACTCCTGCGCGATCTCGCCTTCGCCCTGTCGGATCTGTCGAGCCACACGCGCGAGCGCGTCGTCGTTCCGACCGGGGCGTCGTCGCTCGCCGATTCCGGCAACCCATCGAAGGGCGCCCCGTGGGAGCTCGGCCTCGAGCGCGATGGCGCGACGGCGCTCGTCACCGTGTTTCGCCAAGGGGCGCGCCCGCGCGTGGTCCAGGCCGATCGCATCGTCGCGCTGTCGACCGCACGCCAAACGCTGCTCGCCGCCATCGCGTCCTTCGGCGACGATCCGCATTATCGCGGCCGGCGCGCCGAGAGCGTCCGTTCGATCGCGGTACCGGCGCCCGAGGCGGGTGAAGCGCTCGTCGACGCCGACGGGCAGCGCCCCTCCGATCGCGGTCTCGCCCTCGCGCGCGAGCAGCTCCTGTCCTTCGAGTGCGACGCCACGGCCGACTCGCTCGTGCCGCCGAGCCGCTCCCTCGACGTCGTCGTCGCGAGCCCGGCGCGCGGCCGCCTTGGGCTCTCGGCGCGCATCGCGCTGCGCCGGCCCGTGCAGCTGCGCACGCAGCAAGACGTCGCACGCTCCGATCTCCATGCGCTCCTCTTCACCGGGGAGATCACGGCGACCGTCGGCGCGAGCGCACGCGCGGTTCAGGGCGTGCACGTCTTCCTCGTCGCCGAGAGCCTGCTCGAGCTCTGTCAGGAGATGCTCTCGCTGCGCTCGGAGCGGCAGACGATGCTGCGCCAGCTCGCCGTCGGACGCGTGCACCTCGGCGTGCAGCTCGAGGTCGGCGGGCTCGCGACGCTGCTCTTCGGGCTCGGGCCGGACGACGCCGCGCGCGCCTGGCGCTTGCCGCCGGTGCCGGCCGCGGAGCTCGCGCGAGCCGCGGCGAATTTCGCGCTCTCGCTCGCAACCGAGCTCACGAAAGCCGACGCGCGGCACGAGCAGAACCTCCGCCTCGCGCGCCTTCGCGAGCGCGCAGAGCTACTCCGCGCGGCGCTCGCTCTCGACGAAGCGCGCACGAGCCAGCTGAACGGCGCGCCCGAGAGCTACCGCGCCTTCGCCGAGAGCGACCCTCACGGCGCGACCCAGGCCGAGAGAGCTGCCAGCGTCGGCAAGCTCCGCTTTTCCGAGAGCTGGCGCGCCGAGGTGCCGGGGATCGACTTGCGCTCGATCCACCTCGCCGGCGACCGGCTCTTCGTCGGCTCGCAGCGTGAGCTCGCGTGCATCGAGCGCACGACGGGGCAGCTCGTCTGGGTCCGGAGAGCGCAGCGCGGCGTATCCATCCCAACGCCCGCAGGCATCGTGCGCCTGAGCCCCGAGGGCCGCTTCGCGCTTCACGACATGATCGACGGCGAGCGGCTCTACGAGCTGCGCCTGAGCCCGTGCTCAGGGGCGCGCACCGCGGGCGCCGTCGTCAATGCGCCGGGGCTCCCGCACCTCGTGCTCGTCGGCGATGGCGAGCGCCACCTCTCCGCCATCGACGTGGACTCCGGCGAGGTGCGCTGGCGTCGCGCCATCCCGCGCACCAGCGCGCTCAAGCTGCGGCGGGCCGGCAAGCTCATGATCGCCGCGACGGGCGACCCCGATTTGCTCGCGCTCGATCTCTTGTCGGGCGAGGTCGTGTGGCGGCACGTGGGCCGCGGACGCTTTCAGAACCCGGTCGCGCTCGATCGGGACGAGCTCTTCGCCGTGGCCACGACCCGCGCCGCAGCGGCTGCGTCCGAGCCGCTCGTTCACGGAGCTCTGGTCCTCTCCTCGCTCGATCCCTGGTCGGGCGCCGAGCGGTGGCAGGCGGCGCTCCCGCGCGCGAGTCCGATCGTCGGCGCACCGATCGCGGCTCGCGAGACCGTGCTCGTCGTCACCTCGGATCGCGTCGGAGGCACGCGCCGACTCGGCCTCGTCGCGTTCGACCGCGCGACCGGCGAGCTCCGCTTCGACTTGCCGGGCGGGCTCGCCGAGGGGCACGCGGCGCGCATCCTCGTCGACGATCTGCTCATCGCCAACAGCGAGCTCGGCGAGCTCGTCGCCATCGACGCCCGCGACGGCAAGACGCGCTTCCGCCACGTGTTTGCAGGCTCCAGCGGCGCGCTCGTCGGCGACCGGCCGCGCTCGCTCGACCCGGTGCTCCGCTCCGGAGCGCTGTTCGTGCCGCAGGCGGAGGTGTACGTCGTGCGCCCCGCGGATGGCGCCATCGTCGGCCGCGCGCCGAGCGACCTCGTGCCGGACGCCATGCACGTCGATGAGCGCTGCGGTGTCTACGTCGCGGAGGCCAGCGGCTACGTCGCCGCCTACCACGCGCTGCCGATGCTCACCCTCGTCGAGCCCCGTTAGCGAGGCGAAGCGGTGACTCGGGCGACTCGCTAGGCTTCGGACTCAGGGCGCTACTAGGCGATCGCGCGCGTCCGTCGCAGCTCGGCGATCTCGTCGTCGCCGAACCCCGCCTCGCGAAAAATCGCGTCCGTGTGCTCGCCAGGTCGCGGCGCGGGCGGCGCCTCGAGCTCGCGCATCGTCACGGGCGTGCGGAGCTGCGGCACCCGCTCGCCGTCGACCTCGATTTCGTAGACGAGCCCACGCGCGCGCGCATGCTCGTCCGTCATGAGCGCCGACGCGGCGATCACCGGCTCGACGCAGCAGTCGTGCTGCGCCGAAAACGCCTCCCACTCTGCGCCCGTCCGGCTCGCGAACACCTGCTCGATGCGCTGCATCAGCGCCGCTTGATGGGGACCGGGGACGAGCGCCAGCGGGTCGGGCTCGATGCCGACGGCGGCCGAGAACGCCATCCAGAACTTCGGCTCGAGCGCCGCGAGCGTCAGCGCCACGCCGTCCTTCGCGAGGTATGTACGATACGGCGCGATCCCGCCCGTCAGCGTGTCCCGCCCGCGCTCGGCCTCCGTGCCCGCGAGCGCCGCGGCGAGTGACAGCGGCGCGAAGCCGAGCACGCCGTCCGCCATGGCGATGTCGAGCACGCGCCCGCCCCCGCCCTGGTCGCGCTCACGAAGCGCCGCGAGGATCGCGATGGCGCACCACATGCCGCCGCTGACGTCCGCGAGCTGAAACCCGGGCACAGTCGGCGGCGCTCCTGCGGGCCCTTGGCTCGCGAGCAACCCGCCGCGCGCGAGGTAGTTCAGGTCGTGTCCGGCACGCGCCGCGAGCGGCCCGGTCTGCCCGTAGCCCGTGAGCGCGCACACGATGAGGCCCGGATATTTCGCCAAGAGCGCGTCGTGTCCGAGCCCGAGCCGCGCGAGCACGCCGGGACGAAACTGCTCGACCAGCACGTCGTAGCGCGCAAGGAGCCGGAGGAAGGCCTCGCGACCGAGCGGGTTCTTCAAGTCGACGGTCGCGCTCCGCTTGCCGCGATTGAGCAGCTGGAACCCGAGCGAGCACCCGCCCCGCTGCGGAGGAAGGTGCCGCAAGTAGTCGCCCGCGCCGGCGTCCTCGAGCTTGTCGACCTGGGCGCCGAGATCCGCCAAGACGAGCGTGCCGAACGGCCCCGGGATGAGCCGCGACAAATCGAGGACGCGCACGCCCTCGAGCGGGGCTCGACGACGTTCGGCAGGCCCCTCGAGCGGCGCTCGACGATCAGGCACGGTGTGCCGCGGCGGCTCAGCCGCGAAGGTCGAACAGCTTCTGCAGCTTCATCGCGAGCATCTGGTTGCCCGTCACCTTCAGCTTGCCGGAGAAGAAGAGCTGCATGCCGTTGGCCTGCGGGTTCTCGACGAGCTTCTGGAAATCGCCGCTCGTGATCTCGATGGTGCAGTCGGCGCCGCCCGGGCTGCCCTGCTCGGCCTTCGGTCCGCTCGCCGAGCAGTCGAGGTACCAGGAGCCGCCGTCGTCGCCGGCGATGTTGATCTGGAATTTTGCGCCGATCGACTGGGCGACGTCGGGCTTGTTCTGCATGCCCGCGGGCAATTCCACGTTGAAGAGATTCTGGATGTCGACGGCCATGTAATCCTCCGAGAGCGGCGCACGCTGGGTGCCCGGAATGGGCGCCGCGAACGGGCGTCGGGACAACGAGCCGCGGACCCTAGACGTGGGATTGAACGGGCGTCAACAGCGCCGCTCCGCCCGTATTTCACGCCCATTTCGCGAAGCGGACGCCGCGCGCCGTGTCTCCTATGTGGCGCGATTAGCTTGCCCAGGGGTGACGAGCGCCGCCGCGCGAGGGGGGCGAACCGCGCCACCCGCCTCCGCCGCCGAGCACGCTCGCCCGTTGCCGCAACAGATCGGCCTCGAGCCGCAGCGCACGAGCTCGGTCCTTGAGCCGGCGCGCGAGGTGTCCGGCGCTCGCGGCGGCGCGCTCGAGCTCGGCGGCGCTGGCGAGGAGCTGGTTGCGGCGCGCGTCCCAGAGCTCCGCGGCGAGGTCCCGCAACCGATACGCCGCCCGCGAGTCGCGAGCAGCCTCGGCCTCGGCGATGCGAGCCCGGCGCTCGTGCCGCTGGGCCTCACCCTCGAGGCGTCGGGCCCGCCCGAGGAGCTCCGACGCCGACACGCTCGGCGGCGCAGGCTCCTCGGCGCCGATCCACGGGACGCCGACGCTGCCCGGCCCACCATAGCCGCCGCACGCCTGTGCGAGCCCTCCGCCGAGCACAGAGCCCTCACCGAGCAACGATCCCGGTCCGAGCAACACGCAACCCCCGATGGCCGCGGCACAGAAGAGACGCATGGGCGATGCCTCCATCCGTCGGAATACGCCCGAGCGGAGCGCAAGTTCTCGTCGCCGAAGCGAAACCTCGCATATTCGCCACCGGGCGCGACTCGGCGGTCGATGTGCATCCACCGGGGGCGAGCCGGCGGTCGATTCGGCGCCACCCGGCGCGTGCCGGCATGCCACGGAGCGCCCGCGCGATCCTGGGCCTTGCCGAACCGACGCGGGTGTCAATCTACACGCCATGACGGACGTCGTGTGCTGTGACCGGTGCGGCGCCTCGTGCGCGAGCGGACAACGGTTCTGTGCGGAGTGCGGCGCGGGGCTCGCTGGGCTCCCGGTCGGCTGCGACACGATGATCGGCGCCGAGCTGCCGGGCGGCATCGTCGTGCGCGAGCTCATCGACGTTGGCGGCATGGGGCGCGTCTACCGCGCAGAGCAGGCCCTGCTCGGCCGCACGGTGGCCGTGAAGATCATCCACCCGCATTTGCTCGGCGACGCCACCATCGAGGCGCGTTTTCTCACCGAGGCGCGCGCGGCGAGCCGCCTCAACCACCCGCACTCGGTCGCCGTCATCGATTTCGGCAAGTTCGACGGCCGCTTCTACCTGGTGATGGAGCACCTGCGGGGCACCGACCTCGCCGACGTCGTGGCGCACGAAGCGCCGCTCGCGCCCGAGCGGGCCGTCGAGATCGCAGCGCAAATCCTCGAGGCGCTCGACGAGGCTCACCACCTCGGCATCATCCACCGCGATCTGAAGCCCGAGAACGTCGTGCTCGAGCCGAGCCGCACAGGCGGTGACTTCGTCAAGGTGCTCGACTTCGGGCTCGCCAAGGTGCGCGAGGTCGCGAGCGGCGCGCACTCCGACGAAGGCGACACGGAAGGCGACCCACGCCGCCGGCGCATGACCACCCCCGGAACCATCTGCGGGACGCCGGAATACATGGCGCCGGAGCAGGCGCGCGGCGAGGGCATCGATCA
>SYFR01000515.1 GCA_005800325.1 Myxococcales bacterium
CGGACTCGCCGACGAGGGCGAGCGTCTCGCCGCGCGCCACGCCGAAGCTCACGCCGTCGAGCGCGCGCACCGTGCCGAGGTCGCTCGTGATCTCGACGCACAGATCGCGGACGGCGAGCAGCGTCAAGGAGGCTCCTCCACGACGTCGGTCGGCGCGGGCTCGACGAGCCCGCCCTCGACCCCGCCCTCGGCCGGCGTCACGTCGGTGAGGTCGCCATCCACTTCTCCCGCGCTTCCGCTCCCGCCCTTCCCCTCCGCGTTTTCGGCCGTTTTTTCGGGATATTTCTGCTTTTTCGGCGACACGGTGGCCTCGAACAGCTCGAGCCGCAGCGCGCCTTCGGCGAGCGAGTAACAAGCGCCCGCCGCGCTCGTCCCGGTGAAGGTGAGCGCGAGCCCGTGCGCCTTTCCCGCGCTCTCGGCGGCGTCGCGGACGAGCTCCGTGACGTCGATGCGCAGAGGGTTCAGCGACGCGAGCGCAAACGCGCCGGCCGTCATCGGCAGCTCCGTCTCCGGGCGACGCCGCTCGGTCACGCCCTCTCTCGACCATGGCGCGCGGATCGACGCGAGCTCGACCGAGAGCGCACCGGACGCGACGCCGCACGCGCGATCGGGCTCGAGGATCAAGAGCGCGCGCTGCAGGGGCGCGGGGATGGCGGCGCTCGCCACCCCGAAGTCGACGTAGAGCGTCGTCGGCTCGGTCGCGCGACCGAGCACGATCGACGTCGCGTGCTCGCCCACCACGCCCACGCCGACCGCGCGGAACGTGCGCGGCAAGAGGGTCGTGCGCGGCGCGAGCGAAGTCACCGGGATCGTCTTGTCACGGCGGCAGCGCCCGAGCACGCACCCGGTTCCCGGCCCACACGCGAGGGCGGCGGAGCACAGCGGCGGCCCCGGCGCCGGTCGCGCGCACGCAGCGGCCAAGACTGCGCTCGCGCAGAAGGGCAGGGCACGCCACGAGGGCGCGGTAACAAGGGGGCTCCACATCCGTATCGCGCGGACGATACCGCCAGCGTCGCCGCACGGCGAGCCGTCTGTCGCGCATCCGAGCGGGTCGGTCGACGCCCTCGCCGCGTACGGGTACGGTCCGTTCGCTTGGAGTTCCGAAAGTGACTCTTGTAGCCTGCCCGCCGGGAGACGAAGGATGACCCACTTGCCCCCGTACCGTTTGATTGCCCAGGCCGCGGCGAGCGAGGCCGGCAGCGATCGCCTCGTGCGCCGGCTGCTCGAGTCCGCCGCGTTCGTCGCCATCGGCGTCATGGTCTTCATGATCGCCTTCTGGCTCATGACCAAGATGGCGCCGTTCTCGCTGCGCAAGGAGATCGAAGAGGACCAGAACACCGCCCTCGGGATCGTGATCGGCAGCGTGATCATCGGCCTCGCGCTGATCATCTCGGCGGCCATCCAGGGCTGATGCGATGAGTCACCGGCCTCGCGCTCATCCTCTCGGCGGCCATCCAGGGCGGATGCCATGAGTCATCGATTCGCCCCATCGGGCAGACGAAGCTAGCCGCCGGACATGCGAGCCGCGGCGCCCGTGCCCTGGCTCTTCGGCAGAGCCACCGATCTCTGGGTCTTCGGCGCCTCCGCGCTCGTCGGGCTCGTGTTCGCGGGGCTCGCCCCGGTGCTCGCGCCGGGCGGCGAGGTCCCGACCTGGGCGTGGCTCGTGTTCGTGCTCGCGATCGACGTGGCGCACGTGTGGGCCACGGTCTTCCGCACCTACCTCGATCGCGAAGAGCTCCGCCGCCGCACCGCCCTCTACACGCTCCTGCCCGTCGGCTGCTACGCGCTCGGCGTCGCCCTCTATCTCGACGGGCCGCTCACGTTCTGGCGCGTGCTGGCCTACGTCGCCGTCTTTCATTTCGTCCGGCAACAAGCCGGTTGGGTCGCCGTGTATCGCGCGCGCGCGGCCGAGACGGGCGCGGTGGATCGGTGGCTCGACACCGCCGTCATCTACCTCGCCACGGGCTGGCCGCTGCTCTACTGGCACGCGCACCTTCCGCGACGCTTCTCCTGGTTCGTGGCCGGAGATTTCCTCGACGGCGCCCGGCTCGCGCCGCTCGTCGCTCCGGTTGGCTGGCTCTATGCGACCTGCCTCGCGACCTATTGCTTGCGGGCGCTCCTCCGCGCAGCGAGCGGCGCCACGCCGAACCTCGGCAAGCACCTCGTCGTCGCGGCGACAGCGCTCGCGTGGTTCGTCGGCATCGTCGCAAACGACGACGATTTCGTCTTCACCGCGACGAACGTCACGATCCACGGAGTGCCGTATTTCGCGCTGCTCTGGGCGTACACGAAGGCGCGGGCCGAAGAGCGCCCCGGCACGCTGCTCGCTCGCGTCGCTGGGCTCGGCGTCGGCGCGTTCATGGCAACGCTGCTCGCCCTCGCGCTCCTGGAAGAGCTCGCGTGGGATCGCTTCGTCTGGGATGACCGCCCCGAGCTCTTCGGGTTGTTCGGCGACGCGCCGCGACTCGGGGCGACGGCGCGCGCCTTCGTCGTGCCGCTCTTCGCGCTGCCCCAAGCCGTGCACTACGCGCTCGATGGGCTCCTGTGGCGGCGCTCCGACACCGGCAAGGCGCAAGCCCGCGCGCTCGGCTTCGCGGGCTGATCGCGCGCACGCTGACGCCGCGAGAGCGCGCGGTCCTCGCTTGACGGGGCCGCCGCCGCTCGACAGGCTCTCGTCCCGATGCACGCACCCAAGAGCGGACTCTTCCTCAAAGCCGCGCTCGCCCTCACCCTCGCGGCCTGCCATCCGACGAGCGATCTCACGGTGGCGCCGCCGCCCCCGCTCGCCTCGGTGGAGCGACCGCTCACGGTCCCCGACGCTCGCACCGACGGCCGCCTCCCCGACGGCGTACGTCCGCTGCGCTATCGCCTCGCGCTCGAGGTGGATCCGAAAGCGCCGCGTTTTTCGGGCGAAGTGACGATCGGCCTCGAGCTCGATCGACCCGCGGCGGCGCTCGTTCTTCACGCCGCCGAGCTCGACCTGAGCGAAGCGGAGGTCATCACCCCCGAGCGTCGCGGTGCGGCAACCTTCGCGCTGCGACACGCCGCCGGAGCTTCGCTCGCGGCCGCGGCCCCCGAAGAGCTCGTGGTGACGGCCCCGTGGCCGATCCCCGCGGGCACCGCGGAGCTGCGCTTGAAGTACGACGCCCCCCTCACGCCGAAGCTCCGCGGCCTCTATCGCGTCGACATCGACGGCCGCTCGTACGCCTTCTCGCAGCTCGAGCCGAGCGACGCGCGCCGCGTCTTGCCGTGCTTCGACGATCCCATCTACAAGACGCCGTTCGAGGTGTCCGTCGTCGCGCCGGAAGGCTCGCGCGTGTTCGGCAACGCGACGGTCGCGAGCACCGAGGCCCTCGCCGACGGCAAGACGCGGTATTCGCTGGCGCCGACGCGCCCCATCCCGACGTACCTGCTCGCCTTCGCCATCGGCCCGCTCGAGCAGCTCGCCGGCGCGACGCTCCCGATCCCGCTCGGGCTCGTGGCGCGCGAGGGGCAAGGGAAGCAAGGCACCGCCGCGCTCGTCCTCACCGAGGCGCTCCTCGCCGCCTACGGCGATCTGCTCGGCCAGCCCTACCCGTACGACAAACTCGATCTCGTCGCGGTCCCGAATTTCGGCTCCGGCGCGATGGAGAACGCCGGGCTCATCACCTTCCGCGAGGAGCTGCTCCTCGTCGGCGACAAGGCGAGCGCCCTCGCGCGTCGTCGGTCGGCGCAGGTGCTCGCGCACGAGCTCGCGCACCAGTGGTTCGGCAACCTCGTCACGATGA
>SYFR01000516.1 GCA_005800325.1 Myxococcales bacterium
CACCGGCTCGGGCTGCGTCGCCATCACGCTGAAGAAAGAGCGGCCGACCTGCGCCGTGTTCGCGAGCGACATTTCGAGCGGCGCGCTGTGTGTGGCGAGGCTCAACGCCCGGCGGCTCGGCGCGTTGGTCGCGTTCGCGGAGTCGGACCTGTTCTCCGAGCTCGAGCACCTTCGCGGGCGCCTCGACGCGATCGTCGCCAACCCGCCCTACATCCCGGACACCGAGGCCACGGCGCTCCCGGTCGACGTGCGCGACTTCGAGCCCCGGATCGCGCTCACGTCCGGCGGCGACGGGCTCGACGTGACGCGCCGCCTGGTAAAAGAAGCGCCACGCATGCTCGCGCCCGGCGGTGCACTCGCTCTCGAGATCGACGCCCCGAGCGCCGCGAAGGTGACCGCGCTCATGGAGGCCGCGGGCTTCGACGACATCGCCGTCGCGCGTGACATCGCGGGGCGTCCGCGGGTCGTCTCGGCGCGCTGGCGCGGGCCCGCGCGGTGCTGAATGCTTTACCGTCGAGGAGCATCTCCGTTAGCGTCCCGCTCGATCCTCGCTCGGCTCCTCGAGCTCGCTCGTTGGCGGAGACGGCACGAATGGAAACACGCAGCGTGAAGCGGCGGCCACGGCGGCTCGACCTCAAGAAGACCCTCTTCTTGCTGCCGAACCTCATCACGCTCTCGAGCATCTTCTGCGGCTTTTACGCGATGGTGATCGGGAGTCATGCGACCGCGCGCGATGATTTCTATCGGGCGAGCGTGCTCATCGTGTTCGCCATGTTCTTCGACATGCTCGACGGGCGCGTGGCGCGGATGACGCGCACCCAGAGCGCCTTCGGTCTGCAGATCGACTCGCTCGCCGACGTCGTGTCGTTCGGCGCCGCGCCCGCCCTCGTCGTGTACCAGTTCTGCCTGCGCGAGCTCGGCACCGTCGGCCTCGTGGCAAGCTTCGCGTTCATCGCGGCCGGTGCGGTCCGCCTCGCCCGCTTCAACGTGCTCACGATGCAAGCGTCCGGCGCGCCGACCAAGCCCGGAAAATACATCGTCGGCCTGCCGATCCCGGGCGCCGCGGGGATCCTCGTCGCGCTCATCGTCGCGAGCGCCACCGTGAATGGCGGCCACCTCACCCGGCGCGGGACCGAGGTGGTGCTCGGCGCCGTGATCGGGCTCGCGCTGCTCATGGTCTCGAGCGTGCCGTTCCGCAGCATGAAAGAGCTGAAGCTCAACGTGGCGACGGTGAGCCTCGTCGTCGTGGCGCTCGGCTCGAGCGCGCTCGTGTCGCTGTGGCTCGGCCCCGCGTTCGCGCTGCTGTGGCTCCTCGGCGCCTACGTCGTCTTGGCGCTGTGCGAGGGGAGCTGGTCCCTCGTCACGCGCCGGCGCCGCGCGAAAGACGCCCCGCAGCACGGGTCGCACGACTGAGCGCACGGAGCCCCTCGCGTATGGCCCACGTCTTCATTCCCACCGAAACGCTGGAGAGCCTGGCCGCCGAGCGGCGCGTGGATCTCGCCGGGGACGAGCTCTTCGTCTTGCCGTCGCGGCACCGCTTCCAGTGCGCCGACGCCATCCGCATCCTGAGCGAGGTCGCGAGCGGCGCAGATCCGCTCGGCTTGTGCGGCACGGTCCGCACGCGCGCGGCGATCGAGGCGCTGGGCGGCGAAATCCTCGGTGATTCGCTGCTCGTGGAGGACGCGGCCTACGACGTTGCGCCCGGGGTCCTGTGCTCGGTCATGGGCGAGCCGGCCTCGGCAACGGACTCCGAAGAAGCGGCGATCGCGAGCCTCGCGGGCCACTGACGTGAGACCGCGATGAGGTGAGCCCCGCGCGAGATTCGCCGCGCCGGATTGGCCTCGCCCCGCGGTTCGGCCTCGCGAACCGAGACCGCGCGAGGTGAGCCCCGCGCGAGATTCGCCGCGACGCGGCACTTCGGACGGCGGCATTCCGAGCGCTCCGATGCTATTGACCTTCGCGCCGGTGGCATGGATGCTCGATCCCGGTGGGTCGACGAAACCGGCGGTGATCGCGATGTCCTCGCTCGGCCTCTTGAGCTTCGTCCTGGCGGCGACCGGCTACGTCGCCGCGACGGCGCTTTTCTACCTCGACATCGCGCGAGGCGGTGCGAAGCCTTCGGCCCGTGGCCCCTGGTGCCTCGGCGTCGCGGCGATCGCGCACGCGACCCACGTCACCGTTCAGAGCTTCGTCGCGCACGTGTGCCCGGTTCACAGCGTGGAGTTCATCCTGAGCGTGGCCGCGCTCCTCGCGACCGCCGTCTTCCTCGGAGCGCGCGCGAAGTTCCGCATCCACGCGCTCGGGCTGCTCGTCGCGCCCGTGGGGCTCGTCCTCACGCTGGCGACGTTCTTCCTCGGCACCGGGGCCCCCGGGCGCCGCTTGCCGGCGAGCTTCATCGGGCTGCACGTGCTCGCGAACCTCACGGGGATCGCGATGTTCCTGCTCGCGTGCGGTGCCGCGGTGCTCTACCTCGTGCAGGAGCGCCGCCTCAAGCAAAAGAGCCCGGCGATCGCGGCGGCGCTCCCGTCGCTCGACGCGCTCGATCGCGCGGTCCATCGCTTCTTGCTGGCGGGGTTTCCGCTCTTGACCGTGGGCGTGGCCACCGGCACCGCGTGGGCCGATGGCATGACGACGGCCTCTCCCCAAGATTTGCTGCGCGCGATCCTGAGCTACGCGACCTGGCTCGCGTTCGGCGCGGTGCTGATGCTGCGTGTGCTAGGCGGATGGCGCGGGCGGCGCGCCGCGTACGGCACCGTCTTCGGGTTCACGTGCGCGCTGATGGTGCTCGTATTTTACCTCGTGCGCCCGCTCGTCGAGCGCCCCGACGCGCCGGCTCAGGGCCACGCCGCGGGCACGAGCGGACCGACGATCGCGGCGCGCACCGGCGCGGGGGAGCCGCGGCCATGATCGTCGTCGGCCTCTCGCACCACGCGACGCCGATCGCGGTTCGCGAGCGACTCGCGCTCACCGGTGACGCCCTCGAGCGCGCTCACGAGCTGCTCCGTGCGCTCCCGTCGGTGAGCGAGACGGTGCTGCTCTCGACGTGCAACCGCGTCGAGGTGTACGCCGCGCCCACGACGGCGGACGTGGCCGAAGCTGCCGCACGCGAGCTCCGCGCGGCGCTGACGGAGCTCGGCGGCCGCGAGGTGAGTCCGCACCTCGTGACGGCGCACGGCGAGGCGGCGCTCACGCACCTGTTTCGCGTCGCGAGCTCCCTCGACTCCATGGTGCTCGGCGAGCCGCAAATCTTGGGGCAGCTCAAGCAGGCGATCCAGCGCGCCGAAGAGCGGCGCGCGCTCGGACCGCGCCTCTCGCCGGTGGTTCGCACGGCGGTCCAGGTGGCCAAGCGCGTGCGCACCGAGACCGAGCTCGGCAACGGGCAGGTGTCGGTGCCGAGCGTCGCGGTGGAGCTCGCGAAACAGATCTTCGACGAGCTCGCCGGTCGCACCGCCGTGCTGGTCGGCGCCGGCGAGATGGCCGAGGCCGCGGCGAAGCTCCTGTCGCGGCTCGGCGCGCGACTCGTCGTCGTCAACCGCAGCTCGGCGCGCGCGGCCGAGCTCGCGGCCGAGGTGGGCGGGGTGCCGCGCGTCATCGAGGAGCTCGAGCACTGCCTCCTCGAGGCGGACGTCGTCATCGCGTCGACGTCGAGCCCGACGCCGCTCATCACCCACGCGCTCGTGCGCTCGCTCCACAAGAAGCGGCGCGGCCGCAGCCTGTTCCTGATCGACATCGCCGTTCCGCGCGACGTCGAGCCCGCCGTCAACGAGCTCGACAACGTTTACCTCTACGACATCGACGATCTCTCGCGGGTCGTGGCGCAGTCGCTCGACGGGCGGGCCGCGGAGGCCAAGCGCGCCGAGGCGATCGTGCGCGAAGAGACGCAGGCGTTCCTCGTGCGGCGCTCGCAAGATGCGGTGACGCCGCTCGTCGTCAAGCTGCGCGAGCGCACGCAGCGGGTGCTCGACGGCGAGCTCGAGCGCAGCCTGAAGGGGCGGCTCAAGCACCTCGGCGAAGCGGAGCGGCAGGCGCTGGCGGCGATGGTTCAGGCGTCCGTGAACAAGCTCTTGCACGGTCCGACGACGCGCCTCAAGGAGCTGGCGATGCAGCAGAAGAGCGGCGACGCGGGGGCGGTCCTCGCCGAGCTGTTCGAGCTCGACACCGCGCGAGATCCCGGCGCGACGGGCGACGCAGGCGGCGACGGCGAATCGGGTGCCGGCGGCGACGGCGGCGACAGCGGTCTCCGAAAGAAGGCGTGACGATGAAGCTCGTCCTCGCGACCCGCCGCTCCAACTTGGCGCTCGCCCAGGCGCGCGCCTACGCCGCGACGCTCATGCGAGTTCACGCCGGCCTGAACATCGAGGAGCTGCACGTCGTCACGACGGGCGACCGCATCCAGGACCGGCCGCTCCAAGACGTCGGCGGCATGGGCCTTTTCGTGAAGGTGATCGAGGTGGCGTTGCTCGAGGGCCGCGCCGACTTCGCCGTGCACTCCGTGAAAGACATGCCGGCAGCGCTCGCCGACGGCCTCACGCTCGCGGCCATCCCACCGCGCGAGGATCCGCGCGACGTGCTCGTGACGCGCAGCGGCGGCGGCGTCGCGTCCCTCGAGCATGGCGCGACGGTCGGGACGTCGAGCCTGCGCCGCAGCTCGCAGCTCCTCGCCGTGCGGGCGGACCTTCGGGTCGTGCCGCTCCGGGGCAACGTGGACACGCGGCTGCGCAAGGTGAAAGAGGGCGTGGTCGAGGCGATCGTCCTGGCGCACGCTGGCCTCGTGCGCATGGCCCTCGACAAGGAGGCGAGCGAGATCTTGTCGACGGAGACGATGCTGCCGGCCATCGGACAAGGCGCGCTCGGCATCGAGTGCCGCGCCGACGACGCGCGCACGACGGCGCTGCTCGCGGCGACGGAAGATGCGGCAACGCGCGTGGCGGTCACGGCGGAGCGGGCCTTCATGCGCCAGGTCGGCGGGAGCTGCCAGCTGCCGCTCGCGGCGCTGTGCGAGCGACGCGGCGCGGACATGTTGGTGCGTGCCATGCTCGCGGAGCCGGACGGGACCCGCGCGCGCTTCGACTCGCGCACGGCTGCGTGGCCGGCCGACATGGGCGCGGCGCTCGCGCTCGCAGAAGAGCTCGGCCGAACGCTCGGCGACGCGCTCGCGTGACCCGCGTCGAGGTGGCCGGGCGCGCCGCATGACGAGCAAGCTCGGGTTCGCCCTCGTGCTGCACGCGCACCTCCCTTACGTTCGGGAGTGCGCGCCGTTCGGCGTCGTCGAGCGCTGGTACCACGAGGCCTTGTGGGAGTGCTACCTGCCGCTCGTCGCGATGCTCGACGCGCACGCGGCCGCGGGGCTCGCTGCGCCGTTCACGCTGTCGGTGTCGCCGCCGCTCGCTTCGATGCTCGCCGACCCGGTGCTCGCCCGGCGCTTCGAGGACCACGTCGCAGCGCTCGCCGAGCTCGATCGCCGCCTGGGCGTTGGCGGTGTCTACGGCACGCGCCTCGACATCGCGCTCGCGCGCTGGGAGCGCTGCGAGAGGAGGCCGCTCGCTCGGCTCGCCGAGCACGCACTCGAAGCGCGCATCGAGCTCACGACGACGAGCGCTTCGCATGCGTTCTTGCCGGGCCTCGGGCACCTCGACGGCGGCGTCGTGAGCCAGCTCCGCGTCGGCGCCGCGAGCTTCGAGCGCCTCACGGGGCGCGCCGTTTCGCGCGGTCGCTGGGTGCCCGAGTGCGCCGTCGACGAGCGGGTCACGCGCGCGCTCGCGAGCGCCGGAGTTGGCCACACCGTGCTCGACCCACGGGCCCTCGGCTCGCGCGATCCGACCTTCGTCGAGGTGGCCGCGCCGCGCGTCACGCCGCACGGCACCGCGTTCTTCGTGCGCGACCGCGTGACCACGAACCGCGTGTGGTCGCGCCGCGGGGGCTATCCCGGGCACGCCGTGTACCGCGAGTTTCACCGCGACGTCGGCTACGAGCTC
>SYFR01000053.1 GCA_005800325.1 Myxococcales bacterium
CGCCGGCGCGCGGGCGGCGGCCACATCGCTCGGCGCCCGCGTCATGGACGCGACGCCCGCGGAGTCGTCTTCGAAGTGGCTCGCGCTCCTGGTGCTGGCGCTCGTCGCGGCGGGCGTGGCGGCGGCGACGCGGCAAGGTGAAGCCACGGGCGAGCTCGGGCTCACGGTGCGCGTCACGGGGGTCGCGCTCGTCGCGCTCGTCGTCGGCGTGCTCCTCACCTTGAGCATCGAGAAGCTCCCGGGCGAGCTGTCGCTCTACCTGCAGGCCGGGCTCACGACAGCCGGCGTCCTCCTGATGCTCCTCGGCTTCGTGCGGGCGCCCGCCGCGGCCCGCTGGCTCGAGCGCCGCGACCTCGCGTTCGCCGCCGCTCCGCTCGCAGTCTTCGCCGCGACGTACACGAAATACACGCAGCCGCTCGCCTACCTCTTCGTCGCGTTCGGGGGGTGTTGTCTCGTCTTCGCGGCGACGGCGATGCGCCCTCGGTCGCCGCTCGGCACCGCAACGCTGCGCGCGAAACTCCGGCTCTTCGGCGCGCTCGCGCTGCTCCTCGCGCTCTGGCCGCTCGGGTTTCATACCGAGCGCTTCGTGAGCGACGCCCTCTTTCAAACGAAGGATCGCGCGACGGTCGTCGTGGCAGTGGCGCTCGCGGCGTTCGTGCTCGAGCGGGTGTGGCGTCGCTCCCACGAGCGAGCAGCTGCGCGCATCTTGCCGGCGCTCGCGCTCGCGGTCCTCGTGGTGGCATCGTCGCGCGTGCGCTCGTCACTGCCGAGCTTCGTAGGATTTCTCGGCTGGGGCACAGCGCCGATCCTCGGGCTCGTCCTCTGGCGGCGACGGCGACTCGCCGCCGAGCTGCTCTTCCTCGTCGCCTTCGCGCTCGTGTCGCGGAGCGTGGAGCTCGTGTTGCTGCTCGTCACGGTGTTCGTCGCCGAGGCGCTCGGCGAGGCGTGCGGCGCGGCGCTCGACGAACCGTCGAGACGCGTAGAACCGCCCCGCGTCGCGGTGGTCGTCGCGCTGGTCGCGCTCGGGTTCTCCCTGGTGTTCGTCCAGCGCCTGGGCGTCGCGAGCGGACTCGATTTCACGCAGATCGATTTCTCCGCCGGGACCTTCGCGAGCACGAGCACCAGCTATTTGCAGATCGGCGGCGCCAACGCGACCAAGCACTTGCTCGCGGCGCTCGCGACCCTCGTCGCGCTCTTCGGTCCGCTCGACGCGCGCCATCGCTCGTTCGCGTTGCGCGGGCTCTTCGCGATGGAGCTCACGCGCGTCATCGTCCTCGCCGCGATGCTCTTCGCCTGCCGGCGCTCGTTCTGGACCGCGTTGCGCGTGATGAGCGATCTCCCGCACGCCCTCGTCGCTGCGGTCGCCGCCTCCCTCGCGTGTGCGTGGCTCTTGTACGAGCCGGCGCCAGGTGCTGGGCGCGACCCGCTCCCCGAAGCCGCTACGTCCGCGCCCTAATGGGCCCTAATGGGGGACGCGCCGCCCGCGCAACACCGACCGGCTCTCGGCGACCTCGTCGAGCTCTTCCGCGTCGATGAGCAGCTGCGCGAAAGCGCTCTCTCCGATCGCCTGGTAGTCGAGCCCGCGGAAGCGCACCGTGCCGTCGCTCCCGAGCTCGAGGACATAGCTCCCCGACGCGGCCGCGGCCGGCTCGACGGTGATGGCGACCGCGCGACGCGCGTCGTCATCGGGCGGGGGCTCTGCGAATGGGCGCGGCAGGATCGCCAGGGGCTCGCGGTACACAGCGCCGCTCGAGGACGGCAACACGAACGACAGCGTCGAGCCCTCGTCGCAGCTCACGGCGACGCGGCTCATGCTCGCGGTCTCGACGACGCACGGCGTTCCGCGCTCGATGACCACCTCGTCCACGCTGCGCCCGCCGTGGAGCTTCAGCTCGCCGCCGTCGATCACGCGCCGCCGCGTCTCGATTTCGCGACGCAACCGGACGTCGTGCGAGACATAGAGCTGCAGGTTCTGGAGCTCTTCGTCGCCGAGCGCGTACTGCTGCCGCAGCTCCGCCGTGAGGGGCACTCGGCGTGGCACGCAGCCCGAGACGAGGGAGACGGCGGCGGGCAAGAGCGTGGACAGGATCGCGGGTCGGCAGCGGTTCACGCCGAGACAACGGCGAGGTGCGGCGACACCTTTCAGTGCGTCGCGGTCCTCGATTCGTGGGCTGCGTGGCACTAACGTCCGGGCGATGCACGCCGTGATCGTCGCGGTGCCGGACGCGCACGGGGCCATGCTCCCGATCTCGGCGCGGGTCGCGGGCCTGCCGGTGCTGCTCCGCGCCGCGCTCGCCTTCGCCAGCAGAGGCGCAACAAGGCTCCTCGTCGTGCACCGGCCGGAGGACGCCGCCGCCGCCGCCTTCGCCCTCACGGACGCGCGACTCTCGGTGCCGGTCGAGCTCGTGCCCGTCGCGGCGATTGGCTCGGTGCCCGCGCTGCTCGCGGCGCGCCTGAGCTCAGCGGCGTCGTCCGGCGACGCAGCCTCTCGATGCGACGCAGCCTCTCGATCCGAGCTCGCCGAGCCGTTTCTCTTCGCACGGCACGACTGCATCGTTGATCCTGGCCTCTACGCGCGCGTCGCGGCGGTCGATGCCGATGGCTGCCGAGCGCCTTCGTCTCGCGTCGTCGTCGACGGCGGCGTCGCGCTCGGCGTCGCGCGGCTCACGCTGAGCGCGCTCGAGCTCGTCGGCGCGAACGGAGAGCTCGCCGCGCTCGCTCGGCAAGGCGGCGTCGAACAGCTCGAGCTCGCGCCGTCGTGGGCGGTCGACGCGCGCACTCTCGCGGGGAGGCGCGAGGCCGTGCGCCGGCTCTTTCTCGCGTGCCGCAAGCCCGTGGACGGCGTCGTGTCGCGGCACCTGAACCGCTACGTTTCGCTGTTCATTTCACGCCAACTCGTCGAGACGCGCGTCACTCCGAACGCGATGACGGCGTTCACGTTTTCTTTGGCGATCGCGGCGGCGGTCTTCGCGGCGCGCGGCGGGTACGTGAGCGTGCTCGCGGCGGCCGTGCTGATGCAGCTGAACTCCATCCTCGACGGCTGCGACGGGGAGCTCGCCCGCGTGCGTTACCAGGGCAGCAAGGTCGGCCAGTGGCTCGACACGGTAGGCGACGACGCCTCGAACGTCCTCTTCTGGGCCGCGCTCGGCTACGGCGCACGTTCAGAAGCTCATGGCGAATGGCTCGCGGCAGCGGGCTATGCGTCGTCCGCGGCGAATGCGCTCGCGGCGGCGCTGAATTACGTGCTGCTCGCGCGCCTCGGCAGCGGCGACTTCTACGCCCTCACCGAGGGAGCGCCCGCTCGTCGTGCCGGGATTCAGGGCGGCGTCGTGCGGGCCCTCGAGCTCATCCTCAAGCAAGACTTCTTCAAGCTCTTGCTCGTCGCGCTCGCCCTCCTCGGCGTGCTCGAGCAAGCGCTCGCCGTGTTCGTCGTGGGCGCGCTCATCACGCTCGGCAGCAGCCTCGCGCGGTTTCTGCGGCGCTATCGCATGAAGACGTAGGCGAGCGTCGCGCCGAGGACGCCGCCCGCGGCGAGGCCCGCGAGCATGCCGACCACGGCGTACCGATTGAGCTCTCGCTTCGTCGCGAGGGCGAAGCTGCTCTCGTCGGGCGAGGCGTCCTCCCGCCGCCGCCCCCCGGTCTTCGCGAAGCGCTCGGCTCGGAGCGCGCGCGTCGCGGCTTCGAGCAGGGCAGAGAGCTGTCCGGCCGTGGGGCGCTTGTCGCGGTTGCGCCGCAGGCAGGCGTTCACGATCCCGCACACGTCGGCGCTCAGCTCGGGGCGGCGCGTCTCGATGCGCGGCGCGTCCTGCGTGAGGATCCGCACCATGAGCGCGTTGTAGTTCGGCGCCTCGTGGGGAAGCTTTCCGGTGAGTGCCTCGTACATCACGATGCCGAGCGACCAGACATCGGCGCGCCCGTCGAGATCGTCGCGCCCGGCGGCCTGCTCCGGGCTCATGTACGCCGGTGAGCCGAGGACCGTGCCGGTCTTCGTGAGCGCGAAATTCGTGGTGTTCGACGTGAGGACCTTGCTGATGCCAAAATCGAGGATCTTGCCGAGGAGCCCAGTCGGCACCGTGCGGTGCAGGAAGATGTTCGCCGGCTTCATGTCGCGGTGCACGATCCCCTGCTGGTGCGCGAGATCGAGCGCGCGGGCGACACCGCTGCACACGTCGAGCAACGTCTCCGGCTCGACCGAGCCGTCGCGCTGGATGAGCGTCGCGAGCGGCTCGCCGTCGAGCAGCTCGAGCACCAGGAAGGGCGAGCCGTCTTCGGCCTGCCCGAGGTCGAAGATCCCGACGATGCTCGGGTGCCTCACGCGCCCGATCGCCTTCGCCTCGTTGAAGAAGCGCGTGAGCAGCACCTTGTCCCGAGTCACCTCGGGATCGAGGATTTTCAGGGCGACTTCGCGCTCGATGAGCTCGTTCTTCGCGGCCCACACCGCGCCACTCGTGCCCGCGCCGATGAGGCGCAAGAGCCGGTAGCGCGAGTGGATGAGGTCGCCTTCGTTGAGTGCCACGGACGGCGAAGCCTACCGCGCGCGTCGCGCGGGCAGCACAGCTTTCGCCGTCCTCGCGCGCGCCGTCAAATGTCGAAGTAGAGGTAGAACTCGTACGGGACGGGCCGCGACCGCACCTCGTCGAGCTCGTTGTCGCGCTTGTATTCGAGCCACGTCTCGAGGAGATCGCGCGAGAAGACGTCGCCCTTGAGCAAGAACTCGTGGTCTTTCTCGAGCGAGTCGAGCGCCTCGTCGAGCGAGTTTGGCACGCTGGGCACGCGGCGCAGCTCTTCCGGCGAGAGCGAGTAGATGTCCTTGTCGAGCGGGTCGCCCGGATCGATGCGGTTCTGCACG
>SYFR01000517.1 GCA_005800325.1 Myxococcales bacterium
CACCGCGAGCGCGATGCAGAGCGCGGGGATCTCGAGGCCCAGGTCGCCGAGGTTCTGGACGACGAGCACCGCAGCGCCGAGCCACGCGCCGGTCGTTGCCGCCCCGGACCCGACGCCGAGTCGCGCCGGCCGCAGATACCACGCGAGCGCGAACAACGCCGCGACGGTGACGGGGATCCCCCACTCGCTGAGCCACTGCGCGATGAAGTTCTCGGCGTGCGTGTACACGACGTTGCCGGCATCGTTTTGGTACGCGGGGAACACGCTCTCGAAGGCGCCGCGGCCGATGCCGAAGATCGAGAACTCGCGCATCAGCGGCCGCGTCCACTGCACCATCTGGAGCTTCTCGAGGTTCTCGTCGAAGAGCTCCGCCCAGCTCTTCTGGGTCGCGCCCATGAGCGCGAGCGCGACGCCGAAGCCGATGGCGCCCACGACGAGCCAACGGGCACGCTTGACGCCCCGAGGCGACGCGTTGCGCATGCGCAGGCGGCCCGCCAAGATCCCCATCGTGACCACGCCGATGACGAGCATCAGCACGCCACCGCGAGACGCGGCCGTGACGTTCACGCCTACGAGCGCCGCGACGCCGACGCCGGCGAGCCACCGTGGCACCGGCGGTCGCTCCTCGAGGAGGAGGCCGAGCCCGGAGAGCGCGCCGAGGTTCAGGAGCCCCGCGAGGTTGTTCGGGTTGAGCAGCGGGCCGATGTGCCACGGCTGCGGGCGAAAGCTGGGCTCGTAAATCCCGAACACGCGCTCGAGGCCGAGCAGACCGTGCAGCACCGTGCACGCCGCGGCGATGACGGCCGTGAGGAAGACGAGCGAGATCCCGTAGGCAGCGCCGACGCGCGACGCCAGCACGCTCGATGCCGCGAAGACCGCGCCGTAGCACCACCACTTTTGCGCTTCGATCGCCGTCGCGCCCGGATCGAGCGACAGCGTCACCAAGCGCGCGGCCGGCAGCTCGAGCGGCAAGAGCGAGCGCGCCCAGACGTCGGCTGCCCCTGGGCTGATGAGCTCGACCACGCGGAGCGGCAGCGGGATGAGCTGCACGACGCAGAACGCAGCGAGGCCCCAGAGCACGAGCGTCGGTCCGCCGAGCGGAAGTCGCCGGCGCTCGGCCCGCATCCCGAACGCGACGAAGAGCGCGGCGCTCGCGACCGCTCCGAGCACGGACAGGACCACGGGGTGAACGCCGCCGATGGCGAGCACCGCGCCGATGACCAGCAGCGCGAGGAGGACCTGCAGGATCCCCTCGAGCGGGAGCTCTTCGAGCCGCGCGGCCGTCCTCGCCGCCCACGAAGGTCCGCGCGACACGTGCCGGCGCGCCGGTGTCGATGTCGAGCCGCGGTGGCTCTGCGCGCCTGCCAGCTCGCGATCCAGCTCTGCCATCATCGCCCGGGTGGGTTGCGATGGCATCGTTCTGGATTCAGGCCACGAGCGCCATCATTCTTTTTTCGACTCGGCGCGGCCTCGGTACTTCATCGTCTGCTGCTGGTGCTTCATGACGTAGCCGACGATGACGTCCGCGAGGTGCATGAAGCCCGGGGTGCGCGGGTCGAACTCACAGCCGTAGCGCACCGCGCGCGAGTGCATCAGCATGCGATAGCGAATCGCCCCGTAGAGTCGGAGGACGACCGTGCTGTTGGGCAAGGTCAGCTCGACGTAGAGTTCGTCGTCGCGAAACAGGACGTCGTGGTCGGGGTTGATCACGATCGAGATGCCGTTCGCGCCGATGTCCCAGAGATCGGCGCGAATGGGCTCGACCGCGCCGCTCTCGGCGCCGCTCGCTGGGACGGCGATGACGGCGGTCGAGGTCACGGTGGGCGCGCGAAAGACGGCTCGGCGGTTGAACAGCGTGACGATGTCGGAGGGCTCTTGCCCCTCCGAGAGCCGAAACTGAAACGTGTAGCGCGGCACATGATCGACGCGCGCGCGGCCGACGACGACCGCCGACAGGACGATGGCGCGGATCATTCCGGGGTACGCGAAGGTGAGGTCGACGCTCCGGCCGATGTGGATGGTCGGCGGTCCCTCGGCCGGAAAATCGATCGTCGCGTGCGAGAGATCGATGCTGACGACGCTGCCGGAGTACACGCCGTCGGACAGCGACAACACGACCGAGCTCGCGAGCATCGAGCCCGCGCCGCGGGTGCTGGGGGGCGGCGCCGACGAGCGGGTCGTGGTGCGCGACGACGGAGGCCCGGGCATGCGCACGGCCGGCGGCGGGACGTTCGAGATGGGTCGCGCTGGCACCGGGCCCGCGAAGCGCACGGAGGATGGCGAGGCGCCGCGCGGCTGGGCCGACGGCTGACCGCCGCGGCTCGGAACCTGGACCGAGTGCCGATGCGAGACGGGTACGGGACTGCGGCTCGAGGACGGCGCCGGGGAGCGGCTCGAGGCCGGGACCTGCGCTGCGGAGCGCGACGTCGCCGGCCCAGTGGATGCCGGGCTAGCCGTGGATGCCGGGCTAGCCGTGGATGCCGGGCTAGCCGTGGATGCCGGGCTAGCCGTGGATGCCGGGCTAGCCGTGGATGCCGGCGACGGCGCTTCGACATCGGAGGGGATCGGCGCGGGTGGCGGGATCGCCGCGGCGCGGCGAGACGGTGGCTCGTTCGGCGAGGACATGTTTGCGACTTCCGACAACTACGGCCGTGTGCCACGGGTGGGCGCACGCGCGGTGGCGTACGCGTCTCAACGCGGCAGCCCCCGACGACCCGATTGCACCGCAAGCCGCTGCCGTCCGCAAGCGCATTCGCGTGCGATGGGTCCGGCCGATGCGTGCGTGCATCTCTCGAGCCTCGGCGGGCAGCTCTGGGGACGGATCGGCGTCGCGCGACCTTACGTGCGCGCCTCGCTCCTTCATCCGCACGAAGGGTCGCTGAGCGTCGTCGCCAAGGACTACCTCCGCGCGGCCTTCGGGGTGGGCGACGGCATTCGCCATCGCGCGGGCGGCGAGGTCGCGGTCGGCGTCGACGTGCCGCTCGTGGTGGAGTGCCGATGACGGGGCGCAGCGATCGCCCACGGCGACGCTCGGATGGCGAGCCGCGCCGCGCCACGGTATGAACGAGCGCGCGTGCGCGTCCTCGCCGTCAATCAGTTCTATGCGCCGGACCACGCCGCGACGTCGCAGCTCTTGACGGAGCTCTGCGAAGATCTCGCGCAGGCGGGCGATCGCGTCACCGTCGTCTCGAGTCGCGGCAGCTACCTCGGCGGCGGCAGCCTCCCCGCGCGCGAGACGCGCAACGGCGTGGAGGTGGTGCGCGCCGCGGCGACGTCCTTCGGCAAGCGCACGATCGCGCATCGCATGGCCGACTACGGCTCGTTCGGGGCCATGGCCTTCGCCGAGCTCATGCGGGCCGAGCGACCGGACGTCATGGTCGCGCTGACGACGCCGCCGATGATCGCGAGCGCCGCCGCCGTCGTCGCCGGCCTTAGGCGCGCTCCGCTCGTGGCCTGGGTGCAGGACGTCTACCCGGAGATCGCGGTCGCGTTCGGCGTGCTCGGTGAGCGGGCGCCGGTGACGCGAGCCCTCGCACGGGCCGCAAAGCTCACGCACCGTGCCGCGCGCTTCAGCGTCGCGCTCTCCGACGGGATGGCCGAGCGCCTCTTCGCCCAAGGCCAGGCCGCGGAGCGCGTTCGGGTGGTGCCCAACTGGGCCGACGGGAGGCTCATCCGACCGGTCGCGCACGAGGCGAGCGCGTTCCGCCGCGAGCACGGCCTCGAGGGGCGCTTCGTCGTCGCGTACAGCGGAAACTTCGGCGTAGGCCACGAGCTCGGCGGCCTGCTCGATGCCGTGAAGCAGCTCGCGCCGAAGCTGCCCGAGCTGCGCTTGCTCCTCGTCGGCGACGGAGCCCGGCGTGGCGAAATCGAGCGTATTTCACGCGATCTCGACCATGTGGTGCTGCTCCCCTACCAGCCGCGCGAGGCACTCGCCGCGAGCCTCTCGGCCGCGGACATCCACTTCGCTTCGCTGCGCGCCGGGCTCGCGGGCCTGCTCGTCCCGAGCAAGCTCTACGGCATCCTCGCCGCAGGAAGGCCGCTCATCTACCAAGGCGAGGCCAGGTGCGAGGTCGCGCGAGTCGTCCGCGAGCACGACGTCGGCTTCGTGGTCGCGCCGGGCGACACCGAGGCGCTGGCACGCGCGATCTGGCACGCAGCTCACGATCGCGAGACGACCCGCGAGATGGGCGAGCGCGCGCGCCGCGTCTTCGAGGCAGAGTTCGACCGCCCGCGTGCGGTGGCGCGATTTCGCGCGGTGCTCGAAGAGGCGGCCGGCTGATCCGGCGCGCCTGGCCGGCGTTCGCGTGGCAGATCCCTTCGAGGCCAGCGGGATAAAGGACGCTGATCGCCACGGTACTCCATGGGCGGTGGATTCCGCGAGCCGCCGCCGAGGATGGCGGCTAGCATCGGCTTCGTGAATCGCTGAGCGCGGGTGCGCAACCGATCCGCGTCAGCTCGGGGCGTGCCATCGGGGGCGTGCCTCGCAGCGGAGGCTCCGCATGCGCTCCTACGTCGTCGCTTTCGTCCTCTCCGCCGCCGTCGCGTTCATCCTGACGCCGATCGTGCGCCAAATCGCGATGCGGCTCGACGCGGTCTCGTCGATCGGTGGCCGGCACGTGCACGCGCGCAAGATCCCGCGGCTCGGCGGCGTCGCCATCGGTATCGCGCTTTTTTCCCCGATTTTTGGGCTTTTTTTCGCCGAGAGCGCCGTCGCAGCCCTCTTCCGCAGCGAGCTGCGCCACGTCATCGGGCTGTCCGTTGGCGGGCTCGCCTTGTGCGCGGTCGGCGCGGTCGACGACACCCGCGGCGTCCGCGCCCTCTACAAACTCTATGCGCAGATCGCCGTCGCCGTCCTCGCCTGGTCGTGCGGCTTTCGCATCGACGCGGTGCGCTTGCCCATCGTCGCCGAGCTCTCGATGGGGATCTTCAGCTTGCCGGTGACGGTGCTCTGGATCGTCGGCATCACGAACGCTGTGAATCTCATCGACGGCCTCGATGGGCTCGCCGCGGGCGTCGTCTTCTTCGCGGGCGTCACGAATTTCGTGGTGGCTTTCACGCTCGGCCAGAGCTTCTCGGCGCTGGTGATGGCGTCGCTGCTCGGAGCCGTGCTCGCGTTTCTCTTCTACAACTTCAATCCTGCGCGCATCTTCATGGGCGACTCGGGCAGCTATCTGCTCGGGTACGTGCTCGCGACGACCGCGCTCATCGACGTCGCCCAGAAGGCCTCGACGGCGGTGTCGCTGCTGGTGCCGGTCGTCGCGCTCGGCATGCCGATCTTCGACACGTTGTTCGCGATGACGCGGCGCATCCTCGAGCGCCGGCCCGTGTTCGCGCCGGATCGCGGCCACCTGCACCACCGCTTGCTCGATCTCGGCATCACGCACCGGCGGGCGGTCCTCATCCTCTACGGCGTCAGCATCGCCTTCACGGTCGCGTCGATCGGCATCTACCTGGGTCGCCAGTGGCAGGTCGGCCTCGCGCTCCTGCTCAGCGCGGGCGTCATGATCGGGCTCGTGCGCTTCGTCGGATATTTCTCCTACTCGATGTTCTCGCGACGGCAGCGAGCCCGGCTGCGCTCGCGCGACACGGAGCTGCTCCGCCGCGTCATGCCAGGCCTCGCGCTGCGTCTCGGTCGCGCGCGCACCGAGGCGGCGCTCTTCGAGGAGCTTGCGCTCGTCGCCGAAGAGGCGGAGCTCGCCGCGGTCGAGATTCGGCCCATCGACGACGACGGTGACCTTCGCGACGCGCAAGGCGAGCGCCCGCAATTTCGGTACGCCGACCGGCGCTCGGATGCGCGGCGCGTCGAGGCCACGATGACCTACCCGCTCGGCAGCGACGCGCTCGCTCGGGCCAAGCTCGAGGTCTCGGCGATCAACGATTTCGAAGACGAGGACATGCCGCCGCAGACGGACATCCTGCTTCAGATCCTGGCCGACACGCTCGCCGAGCAGCTCGTGCGTGTCGAGAGCGCGCTCGCTCCGCGGGCGTTTGTCGCGGGGCCGTCGAGCCGCCGCGGCGCCATGGTCGCCGCGCACGCGAAGGAGGACGGCATCGCCGGGCACGAGCCGGCGGTCGCGCGCGCCTCCGGCGAACGATGAGCCCGCGCGCACGGGAAGGCTGGCTCGACGTCGCGCATGAGCTGCTCGGGCGCCAGACGGTGCGCGAAGTCTCCGAGGCGCTGCGACCGAGCGGCATCGACGTGATGCCGCTCAAAGGCGTGTTCTTGCACGCGCGCGTCTACACAGAGCGGCACCAGCGGCGGCTCTCGGACGTCGATGTGCTGGTCTCTCCGCGGCGCTTCGAGGAGGCGCGGGCCGAGCTCAAGCGCGCGGGGTTCTCGCACGAACAGCCCGAGGCCGGCGCGTGGCAGGTCACCCTGAAGAAGCCGAGCGGCGGCTTGGGTGTGGATCTGCACCGAAGCTTCACCGCCACGCCGCGCTCGTGCCTCGACCCCGACGCGATGTTCGCCGCGGGCGAGCCGGACGAGGAGCTCTTCGGCGCGCGCGTGGTACTGCCCAATCGCTACGACTTCTACGCGCACCTGCTCCTGCATTTTGCGAGCACCCGGCTGCTCGGCGGCGCCGTGCACCACCCCGAGGACTTTCCGGCCAGCGCCGCGGCGCTCGAGCTCGGACCGGAACGCTGTGCGCAGCGCCTGCGGGTCGCGGGCCTCGCGCGGCACGCACACTTCGCGCTGCCGATGGTGGCGGAGCGCACGAAGGACCCGTTCGTGCCGCGGCTGCTCGCGCACTTGCCGATGGGCGCGGTGGACAGGCTCGCGGTGCGCGCCGCGCTCGCCGCGGAGCGAGGCCCGGTCGGCTCGATGGCACGGCGGCTCGCCGCACTCGGGCTCGTGTCCGAACCTCACACCTGGTTCCGCATCCTCGGCGCGGCGCCCCGCCAGCGCTGGCGGGCTTCGCGGTTCGGCAGCGGCGCTTCAGAATGACGGTGCGAGGCGAGCCTCCGGCGCTTGCAGGCCTCGCGTGCCGCGCGTAAAGGGTTGGCGTGGCATTTCTGAAGGAACAGCGCGTGGTCGTGACCTCCGAGGTGCTCTCGCGCAACCTCGACGGCGAGGCGGTCTTGCTGGACCTCGCGAGCGGCACGTACTTCGGTCTCGCCGACGCGGGCGCGACGCTCTGGGCGCTGTTCGAGAAGGGCACCACGGTGGGCGAGGCCAGCGCGCGGCTCGTGGCCGAGTACGACGTCGACGCGGCGACCGCGGAGCGGGATCTCGACGCGCTCTTGGCCGACCTCGCGCGCCGTGGCCTCGTCGAGATCAGCTAGTTTTCTTGGTGAGGCGGGGCCCGACTGCTTTGTTTGGCGAGGCAGGGCCCCGACCCCGCCCGCGACGATTCCATTGGCGAGGCAGGGCCCCGACCCCGCCCGCGACTTGTGCAGGATCCCATATCGCGTGACGGCAGCGCGCTCACGCGCCGAGCGAGCGGACGCGGTCGACGAGCTGGTCGAGCTGGTCAAAGCGGTGCGCGAAGCGAAGTCGATGGATCGCGACGGACGCGACGAGCCGCGTGAGCAGACGAAACTCCGCGTCGAGCAGGCCCTTGTCGTGCGGATCGATGCGCAATACGCCGCGCGCGAGGGCACCGACGGCGGCGAGACCGATGAGCCGATCGAGCGCGGGTGTTGGGGCAGCGTCGTCGACCTCGAGCAAGACGACGTGGCGCAATGCGAGGGGCTCGACGGTGAGCTCGCGGGCCAGGCGGCGCTTCGAGAGGCGCGGCGTGGCGAAGGGGAGGGCCGCGGCGTCGGAGCCCACGAGGACACCTGCCGAGTCGGCCCACAAGCGCACCGACGGGTAGCTCGGCGAGACGGTGACCTCGTGCTCGTCGACGCGCAGCGCGAGGCAGTCGTCGCAGATCATGCGCCCATGCTCGCTCAGCGCCGCGCACAGGGTCGATTTCCCGCGGCCCGAGTCTCCGAGGAACGCGACCGCCCCGACAGAAGGCAGCGCGATCGCGCTCGCGTGCAGGCACGGGCGCCCGAAGAGCTGCAGCGCGCGCGGCAGCACGAGATCCGCGAGCAGCTGCTCGACCGTGCTCGCCGGCACGCCCTCGCCTGCGCGCACCCGGATTTCCCGGCCATCGGCGGTGACGAAGAAGTCCGCGTAGCCGTGGAAGCGCAAGCGGTAGCCGCCCTCGCAGCGCGATGACGTGAGGTAGGGTACCGGCTCGCCCGTGCCCGGGAGCATGTTCGTGTAGAGCTCGGCGAGCTCGCGCGGAAGCTCGGCGCGCGTGTGCCCGACCGTGACGGCATCGCCGGTGGCCGCGGGACCGACCGCGGGGACCAGGCTACCGAGCGCGACGTCGCTCGTCAGCGTGAGGCCGAGGATACGGTAGGAGAACGACAATGCGCGGTTGCACGAGGGTCCCGACTCAGCGAGTCAGGACAGCGATGGGCGGGCGCCGTGAGTCGACAGGACGCAACATGCCGAAATTCGCGGGCCCTTTCCCCGCCAAGGGCGCGCGGGCCATGGGCGCGCATTCGGGGCTCGCGACGCTACGGCTGCGTCGTGCGGCCGTCTGCCCTGGAGCCCGCCGACCCGAGCGTCAGATCCACCACCTTGCCCAGCTCGGCGAGCTCCGGCTTGCGGTAGGGCTTGCGCGCCTCGCGCTCCGGCTTGGACGGGGTGCCGAGGTGCGGGGAGTGGATCGACTCGTCGTTCATGGGGCTCTCCTAAAGTTGCCGCAGCCAGAGCTCAAGCGCGGCGTGGTTCAGCATACGATATAGCTCGCGCCCCGTCGTCGCCTCGGCGGCCTTTCGGGCCGCCTCCGGGCGGAGGATGCCGAGGGCCTCGAGGCGGCTGTCGCGAAAGAGCGCGCGGAGCTCCGCGCCGCCGGCGGCGAGCGTCTGCTCGAGGTGGGCGTTGAAGTGCGTCACCTCGGTGCGCCGGTAACAGAGCGCCGGCAAGGTCGGCCGCAGCGCCCGTCGCAGGACCGGCTTCGCCTTGCGCTGGCCCGGGATGTGGCGCTGGGCGAGCGGCATGGCGAGCAGCAGCTCGACGAGGTCGCGATCGAAGAACGGGTGGCGCAGCTCGACGCCCTCCGCCCAGGCGACGCGGTCGTCGCACGCCAGGCAGATCTGCGCCAGCGAGCTCGCGGCGCGCGCGCCGTACGCCGCCGCGACCTCGCCGCGGCTCCACGGCAGCGCCGGCTCGCGGGCCTCACACCAAAACCAC
>SYFR01000518.1 GCA_005800325.1 Myxococcales bacterium
ACCGCCGCGCCCTTCAGGCTCTTCAGCATCGCGGCGAGGCGCAGCGCGTCGCCCGAACCTGGCGGCAGCCCCGCGAGCGAGCGCGCCATCTCGCGACTCACGCGGCTCTCGAGCTCGATCGAGGTGACGCTCGCCTTGCCGTCCTTCGACATCACGACGAGCGTCTTGAGCACGTCGTCGAGCTGGCCCGCGTTGACTGGCAAGCTCACGCGCGCCTCCCTCTTGCCGAGCGTCCCCTTCCGCTCGAAGTAGCCAATCCCCGTCTCGTAGAGGCGCACGCGCTCGAGCGGCAACGTCGCGGCCGCCGCCACGCTCGCACCGAGGACACACCACGAAATCACGCCCGCCATCGCCACTCTTCGCATGGATCCCTCGCTTCCTGCGCGAAGCCACGCATCCCCACCCGGCCTCGCACCTCGAGCACCGACACGGCCGCGGCGCCGTGGTTCCCGCCACCTTGCACGCGCGCGCGGGGAATTCGTGCGCTCGCCCCTCGTGTGTGGCGCCCGCATCGCCGTGGCCGCACCGGCATCTCCTGGGATGCCTCGCTCGAGCGCCTCGCTAGAACGCCATGCGGTAGCCGACGCCCGACGCCACGAGGTCGACGAACCGCAGCGCATCGAGCTCTTTGGCGAGGATCTTCATCGTCTGATCGTGCATCGCGACCTCGGCATAGAGCCCGTGCCGCTCGAACGCCCCGCCGGGCTCTGGCAGGTAGTCGACCGCGAGCCCGACCTGGCCCAGGAACATCCACGCGGTCTTGGCGTAGTAGTCCTCCGAGTAGGGCTCGGGGAGCCGCGTGAAGAAGTTGTCGCCGACGGCGTAGAGCGCGCCGCCGCCGAGGTACACGGGGACGAAGCGAAACGCGCGGTAGCGCAGAGCGATGGGCCGGATCGAGCCGCGCATCCAGAGATTGTGTACGTCGAGCGCGGCGATGGCCGCGGGCGTGAAGCCGTACCCGACCGACAAGTTGATGACGTCGTCGAACACCGAATACCCGAAGCCCGCGCCGAGGGCACCGAGGTAGCTGCCCGTGTGCGCCACGGCGAAGTCCGGCACGTACCAGCCGAGGCGATCGGGGTCGCGCTCGGAGTACGGCGACGGCACCTCGAACGCCGCCGCGCCGCCCGAGGCGAGCCAAATGGGCATGAGCGAGCATGCCGCGAGCGCCGCGGCGAAGACGAGCGGGCGCGGACAGCGGCTGCGGCACTTCGGGCTCATAAGACGTCTCCTCCACCGAGCGGAATGGGTTCGATGACGATCGGCGGCACGGGCGCCGGCACGCAGTCGCCCAGGGTGCAGTGCTCGACCGTGAGGCCGCGATCGCGGAAATCGATCACGCTGTAGTCTCCGCCCTCGAAGGTCGACGTGGACAGGGTGAGCGTCGGCCCGCTCCGTCTGAGGTAGCGCTGCGCGATGTGCCCGTGAATCACGAGCTCGATCCGGTGCCGCCGGAAGAGCTCCGTCAAGTATGCGCTCGTGTCGCCCCCGTCGAAGTCGTCGACGGCGTAGGGCACCTGATGGGTAAACAGGATGACCCGCTCCGCCGCCCGGACGCTCTCGAGGGCGGCCTCGAGCCACGGCCGATTGGGCACCTGGCCGTCGAACTCGAGCGCGTTCGCGTTGAAGCCGATGAAGACGAATGGCCCATAGCGAAACAGGTAATCGAGCGGGCCGAACATCTCGTCATAGATCTCTTTGCCGTTCGACAGCGCGTCGTGATTGCCAATCACCGGGAAGTACGGAGCCGAGAGCTCGTCGAGGCGCCGCTTCGTCGCTTCGTACTCGAACAGGAGGCCCTGGTTCGTCATGTCCCCCGTGTGAACGACGAGCTCTGGCGCTCTCGCGTTGATGAATGGGAACGCCGCGTCCATATCCCGGTAGGAGTGGTGGGTGTCGCCGAGCGCCACGACGCGGATCGCGGTAGGAGCGCCGCTGAGGCGGGCGAGGTTCTTCCCGATGGTCCCCTCGTCCTCCTCTTCGACGTCGGCCGAGAACGGCGTCGCCTCGAAACACCCGCCGAGACCGAAGAGCATCGCGAGCGCACCCACGCACGAGGGCCAACCCATGGCGCGAGCAGGTTGCAAGCCTGGGACCACCGCCCCAACGCGGCGCGTTTCACGCTGGAAACTACAGCACGTCGAGCGCGTAGCCGTGATCCGCGTACGACCGGGTCGCGACGTCCTTGCGCAGCTCGTCGTCGTTGTCGTCGAGGCCGGTCACGTTGCGCGCGAGGCGCTCTCGCGCGTCGCTCGCGAACACGCGCGTGTACTCGACGTGGCGCCAGGCGCCCTCGGTGCCGTGGCGCTCGATCGCCTGCGTCGCGCGCGAGAGGCACGCGGCGAGCGCGTAGAGATCGATGGCGATATCGGCGATGCGCCGCTGGACGAACTGGCGCTCGGCGATGTCGCGCCCGTGCTTGCGGAGCTTGTTCTCGACCTGCCGCGCGAGGTGCGCGACGTGGTCCTCGAGCAGCACCGCCTCGCGGCTCAGCATGGGATGCACGCGCGTGAGCCGCTCTTGCCCGAGCACCGTCTTCACTTTGCGGGCGGCGAAGTCGGCGAGCAGGCCAAAGCCCTTGATGGGCTCGCGCATCGCCTTCGCGACCTCGGCGAGCTCCTTGCCCGGCCCCTGCATGCCGCTCAGCGCGATGAAGCAGCGCAGGATCTCGTTCGTGCCCTCGAAGATGAGGTTGATGCGCGCGTCACGGAGCATCCGCTCGTACGGGTACTCCTTCATGTAGCCGATCCCCGCCGCGATCTGCAGCGTCTCGTTCACGACCCACCAGAGCGACTCCGAGCCAAACACTTTGCAGATGGCGCTCTCGAGCGAGTACTCGGCCACGTCCGCGTCGATGAGCCCCGTCGTGAGGTAGGTCATCGACTCGAGCGCGTAGGTGCGCGCGAGCATGCCGGCGATCTTGTCCTTGATGAGGCCGAACTCGCCGATCGTGCGGTTGAAGGCACGCCGCTCATTGCAACGCTCGATCGCCAACCGAAGCAGCGTCTTGCTCGAGCCGACGCAGCCGGCGGCGAGCCCGAGCCGCCCGTTGTTGAGCACGCCCATGGCGACCTTGAACCCGCGGCCCGGCTCACCGATCACGTTCTCGACAGGCACCTTCACGTCGTCGAAGTAGACCGTGGTCGTCGACGAGCCGCAGATCCCGAGCTTCTCCTCGTTGGTGCCGGTGCGCAGCCCCTCCCCGCGCTCCACGATGAACGCGGTGATCCCGGGTTTTTTCCCTTCGCCGAGCTCGGTCGTGCGCGCGAACACCGTGAAGACGTCGGCGTAACCGCCGTTCGTGATCCAGATCTTCGAGCCGTTGAGGACGAAGTGACTGCCGTCGGCGGCGAGCTCGGCGCGCGTCTCGATCGCCGCGGCGTCGGAGCCTGCGCCCGGCTCGGTGAGCGCGAAGGCCGCGACCTTGGCGCCGGTCGCGAGCTCGGGCAGGTAGCGCGCCTTCTGCGCCTCGGTGCCGAACAACAAGATGGCCTTGAGGCCGATCGACTGGTGCGCGCCGAGCGTGACGGCCATCGCCGAGTCGTGGCTCGCCACCTCTTGCATCACGCGGCTGTAGGCCGAGGCCGAGAGCCCGAGCCCGCCGTGCGCTTCGGGGATCTGCAGGCCGAAGAGCCCGAGCGATTTGGCCTCTTCGAGCACCTCGTAGGGGATCTGGTGGGAAGCGTCGATCGTGCGGCTGTCGACCTTGTCTTCGCAGAAGCGCCGCGTCGACTCGACCATGAGCCGCACGTTCTCCGCCTCGTCCTTCGCGAGCTCGGGGAACGGAAACACGAGCTCTTCGGGGATGACTCCGAAGAAGAGGCCCCTCATGAAGCTGTCTTCGCGCATATCAGCAAGTCTCCGAGTGTTCGCTGGGTGCATCCGTCATGGCTCGAGCCCCATCCTTCGCGCCGGCCGGGCGGGGGGCACGCGGTTCGTTCTCGCGCTGCCACGGATACTTCACGCGGCCGTGCGACATGTTGACGAGGCCCGCGGCCATGCGGGCCGCCATCACGCGCAGATCGACGAGCGTGAGGCCGCTCTCATCGAGCTGGCCCGAAGAGAGCTTGTGGAACACGACGCGCCGGATCATCTCTTCGAACTTGGCGTGCGTCGGCGGATCGACCGTGCGCGACGCCGCCTCGATGGAGTCGACGAGCATGAGGATCGCCGTCTCCTTCGTCATCGGCTTCATGCCGGGATATCGAAAGTGGCTCTCGTCGTGCTTGCGCTCGCCCGGCGCGCCGCTCGTCGCCTCGAGGTATTTGTTCCAGAAGAACTCGACGAGCTGCGTGCCGTGGTGCGTGTACGCGAACTCGACGACCGGCTCGGGCACGCCGCCCTGCCTCAGGATCTTCGCGCCCATGACGACGTGCGCCATGATGGCGTCGGCGGAGATCTCCGGCGCGAGCTCGAGGTGCGGCGACGACTCGCCGTGGAGGAGATTCTCCACGAAATACTTGGGCTGAACGGTCTTGCCGAGGTCGTGGTAGTAGGCGCCCACGCGCGTGAGCAGCGCATCGGCGCCGATCGACGCGGCCGCCGCCTCGGCGAGGTTCGCCATCGTGCGGGAGTGCTCCCAGCTGCCCGGAGCCTCGGTCGCCATCTTGCGCAAGAGCGGCGCCTCGATGTCCGTCAGATCGAGCAAGCGCGTGCGCGACACGTGCCCGAGCGCGAGCTCCGCCTGCTCCCGACCGAGGTTCGCTATCACGCCCGCCGCGAGCCCGCCGCCGACGCAGCCGATGAGCTCCGAGCCCAAGCCGAGCGCCAGATCCGCGAAGACGTCGGCCTCGCCGTCGAAGACCACGCTGAGAGCGACGTAGCCGACTGCCGCCGCGACGCCGCCCGCGAGCCCCGCGAACACCATCTGGCGCGGCTGCTTTCGATTCACGAGGAAGAGCGCCGCGACGACGCCGCGGGTCACGAGCACGCTCACGAGCATGACGTCGAATTGCGTGAGCGACGCGATGAGGAACGACGCGGCGAGATCGACGAGCACTCCCGTGCGGCGATCGAACGAGGCGGCAACCCACAAGGCGAGCGCGCCGCCGGGCAACCAGAACGCCGGCAGCGTCGTATAGAGCAAGAGCGCCTTCGAGACGGCGAAGACGGCGAGCAAGAGGCCCGCGAGCCCGATCTGCGAGCGCAAGAGGCGCAAGCGACCGTGGCCGAAGCGCAGCGCGTAGTTCGTGAGGACGAGGCTGCCGATGAAATAGAGAATGAAGGAGCTGCCGATCCGCGTCGCCGTCGGCGGACGTCGGGTCGCGTCGTAGTTGACCGCGGCGCGATGCTCCTCGACCCCCGGCTCGAGCATCGTCCCGAGCGGCACCACCGTGCGCCGATGTTCGAGCTGCACGTCGAACAGCTGCCCCTTGCCCACCCGCACGACGCGGGCCGCATAGGGCACGCGCATCACGACGCGGCTCGGCCGGCCGTACTGCGGCATCAGCGCGGGCATGAACAGCTCGAACGTCGCGACCGCCGTCATCAGGGCCGCAAAGATCGCGCTGAGCACGAGGCTCGAGAGCACGCCGATTCGAACGCGAGTGGCGAGCATGGCGAGAACGCCCGCGAACGGTAGCAGAGCGTGGCGGCAGCGCCTACGCGCGCGCATCCGGGGCAGGGCCGGGCCTGGGGCGTGCGCCGAAGTCGTCGCCGGGCGCGATCACCGCGAGAACGGGCTTCGTTTCCAGGTGGCGAGCTGATACGTGTGGGTCGAGGGGACCGGGGCGCGCTGCGTCCTCGGGGCAACGGCGCTCGGCCAGCCCTCCGACAGTCGGAACGCTCGCGGTTCCCGGCGGCGTCTCCGGGTGCTCGGCGGTGAGTCCGGGCGCTCGGCGGTGAGTCCGGGCGCGCGGCGGTGTTTAAGTGGTGGGATGTTCTGGCAATTGATAGAGGGACCGTAATTTGCTACCGAGGTTTGTGTGACGACCGCGCGCACGCTGCTCCCCAACGCCGGGCGCGTGCTCGTCATGGGCATCGTCAACCGCACGCCCGACTCGTTCTCGGACGGCGGCGCACACCTCGATGAGGAGGCCGCGCGCGCGCAGGTCGAGCGATTGGTGCGCGAGGGCGCTGACATCATCGACGTCGGCGCCGAGTCGACGCGCCCGGGAGCAAAGCTCATCGACGCCGCGACGCAGCTCGCGCGCCTCGGCGAGCTCATCCCCTTCGTCGTGCGCGCGGGGGTCGTCGCGTCGGTCGACACGACCCTCGCGGAGGTGGCCGAGCATGCGCTTCGTCAAGGCGCGGCCGTGGTGAACAGTGTTTCACTCGCGCCGGCGGCAGAGCTCGGCGGCCTCGCGGCTCGCTTCGGTGCGTCGCTCGTGTTGACGCACTGCCGCGGCGCGATGACCGACATGCGAGCCTTCTCCGAATACGACGCGCGGGCCTATGGCGACGTCGTGCGCGAGGTCGCCGACGAGTGGACCGTGGCCGCGCAACGCGCGATGGCGGCGGGCCTCCCGCGCGAGTCGCTCTGGTTCGATCCCGGCCTCGGGTTCGCGAAGAACGCCGAGCAGTCGCTCGAGCTCTGCGTGCGCCTCGGCGAGCTCAAGGCCCTCGTGCGCCACCCGGTGCTCGTCGGGCCGAGCCGCAAGTCGTACCTCGCGAGCGCCGTCGCCCGCGAGGCGCGCTCGCCGAACCCGCCGCCGAACGAGCGGCTTGGCGGCACGATCGCCGCGGTGCTCGACGCCGCCGCACAGGGCGCCGACGCCGTCCGAGTGCACGACGTGCAGCCGGTGGCTCAGGCCCTCTCCTACCGGCGCGCGATGCTGTCCCCTCGCGCGTTGATGTCCAAGGCCGTGGCCACCGAGCCGCGCGCAGGCGGTGGTGCGGATGCCTGAGGGGCTCGGCCAGCTCCTGTCGCTCGACAGGTCCGCGTGGCACGCGCTGCGCGACGTCCTCGACATCCTGGTGGTCGCCTTTCTCATCTACCGCGCGCTGCTCGTGCTCAAGGGCACGCGTGCGATGCAGATGGGGCTCGGCATCGTCGTGTTCGGCGTGCTCTATGTGGCGGCCGAGCGGGCGCAGCTCACGACGGTGCTGTTGCTCCTCGAGCGCGTCGCGTCGGCGGCCATCCTGATCATCGTCGTCGTGTTCCAGAACGACATCCGCCGGGCGCTCATTCGGCTTGGAGCGAAGGCTTGGCTGACGCGGGGGCGCGACGCGCAAGAGCGGGTCATCGACGAGGTCGTCGGCGCCGCGACCGAGCTCGCCCGTCACCGCATGGGCGCGCTCATCTGCCTCGAGCGGGACGCCAACGTGCTCGAGTTCGTGAAGAGCGAGGGGATCCCGCTCGACGCCGACGTGTCGCGCGAGCTGCTCGTGGGCTTGTTCGTTCCCGAGGCGGTCAACAAAACGCACGACGGCGCGGTCTTGATCCGCGACCTGCGCGTGGCGCGCGCGGGCGTGTTCTTGCCGATGCCGGAGGTGACCAAGGTCGCCGATCACTCGCTCGGCTCGCGGCACCGCGCGGCCATCGGCATCACCGAAGAGACCGACGCGGTCGTCGTGGTCGTGAGCGAAGAGCGCGGCACCATCTCGATGTGCTTTCCGAACGGCATGGTGCAAAACGTCGACGCGGCGTCGCTCCAGCAAGCGCTCTTGGGCCTCTTCGGCCGCGTCGGCAAGCCGAAGTCGCCGAGCCTCTTCGCGCGGCTCTTCCAGGCCGCCGCCAGGCGTGCCAAGGCCACACCGAGCAGCGCGCCGCGCGCGCACGAGGACCGCGCCGCCGCAGCGAGCCCCCCTCGCCCCCTCGCCGGGGACCACGCCGAAGAGGTCACCGCGTCACGCGCCCTCACCGAACCGCGCATCGCGCTGAGTGTGAGCCGCGCGCCCATCAAGGTCGTGCAAGACAAGCCACCGGCCGACGATGAAGAGGACGAGCTCCCGCCTCCGCCATCTCGGCTCGGCGTCAGCGTCCCGATGGAATCTGCCGCCCACGGGAGCGCGCTCGATGCCGACCCCGACGAAGAAGAGCGGGACTCGGACGAGCCGCGCGCCGCGACGAGGCGACGCGACGACGACGAACCGGACGAGCCGCCGCGCGCCGCGACGAGGCCAAGCTTCGACGACGAACCGGACGAGCCGCGCGCCGCGACGAGGCCAAGCTTCGACGACGAACCGGACGAGCCACGCAGCGCAGCCGCCGGGATGAAGGAGCCCTGAGCCATCGTGACCGCCGCCAAGCCACGGTCCAAGCCACCCGTCAGGACCGCGCGTCGCCGCGCGAGCGGCGCTGTCAGCTGGCTGCGGCACGCCGCGCTCGAGCACTTCTGGCTCAAGCTCTTCAGCTTGGGCCTCGCGCTCACGCTCTACAACGTCGTTCACTCCACGCGAAACGCCCAGCGCACCATCCAGGTCCCGATCGTCGCGGACATGCCGCCGCCGAACGCCGCGCGCACCCTCGTGACGGCGATCCCCGAGAGCGTCAGCGTGACCCTCGAGGGGCCGCGGCAGCAGCTCGACACGCTCGAGAGCGCGCGCCTCGATCCGATCCCGCTGAACCTCCGCGCGGCGAAAGACGGCGAGGTGCGCTTCAGCCTCGACATGATCGAAGGGCTGCCGTCGGGCGTGCGCGTCAACCGCATCATCCCCGCTTCGCTCGCGATCCGCTGGGAGAACGTCATCTCGCTCGAGCTCGCCGTGCAGGTGCCGCTCACCGGCCAGCTTCAGCGAGGCATGGAGCTCGCGAGCGTCACGGTCGTGCCCGAGCACGTCACCGCGAGCGGCCCGGAGTCCGTCGTGAAGAGCATCCAGCTCGCGCGCACCGAGCCGCTCGACGTCGGCGGGCTCGGCGAGGGCAGCCACTCGCGCTCGCTCCCCATTCGCGCCATGCCGTCGCGCGTCGAGCTCGGCACGACGACGGTCGAGGTGATCGCGCTCGTGAAGCGGAAGCTCGTGACGCGCGACTACGACGTGAAGGTGCAGGTCGTCGGGCTGCCGCGAGCGCGCACCGAGCCCGCCGTCGTGCGCGTCACCGTCGAGGCCACGCCCGAGCGCATCGAGTCGCTGCGCGCCGACAGCGTGGTCGCGCGCGTCGAGCCGAAGGGCGGCGAGCTCGATCTGGCGCACCCCGGCAGCGCGCTCTTGCCGATCACGGTCGACGTGCCGGACGCCAACGTCACGGTCTCGCCGGCGCGCGTGCTCGTGCGTTGGTGAGGCGCGAGGTCGCGGGGCGCTCAGCAACTCGTGGCGCAGAGTCGACGGGCACGCAGCATCTCGTGGCGCAGAGTCGCGGGGCCGTTCACTGCGAGGGGTGCAAGGTCCTTGGCACGACGATCGCGCGGCTCATGAGCTTGCCGCGAAGCTCCGCGACCCGCTCGCGCACCGCGGCCGGGACGCCCTCGGCGTGCGGACCTTCGCTCACGTAGCCGACGCCGTCCTCGCTCACGCCGAATGACGTGAGCCCCGCGCGGAAGCGCCCCTCGCCGACGGCGCGGATGGTCTCGAACACGGCCACGTCGACGCGCTTGATCATGCTCGTGAGCACCGTACCCGGCATCTCGTCGTGCTGATCGGAGTCGACGCCGATGGCCCACGCGCCCATGTCGCGCGCCGCCTCGAACACGCCGTGCCCGGTCGTGCCCGACGCGTGGAAGAGCACGTCCGCGCCCTCGCGGATCTGGGAGATCCCGATGGCCTTGCCCTTGGCCGGATCGCGGAACGCCTCGGGGGTCGTGCCGGCGTAGCCCACGTGCACCTCGCAGCTCGGGCACACCTCCATGACGCCGCGACGATACCCCGCCTCGAAGCGGTGAATGAGCGGGATGTCCATGCCGCCGACGAAGCTGACGTGCTTCGATTTCGACACGATCCCCGCCACCGCGCCGACGAGGAACGAGCCCTCTTCTTCGCGAAAGCCGAGGCCGACGACGTTGTTCGGGATCTCGGGAGACGGCGGCGCATAGTCGACGCACGCGAATTTCACGGCCGGAAAATCGCGCGCGACCTCGTTCACGTCGGTGGAGAAAATGAACCCGACGCCGATGACGAGGTCGAAGCCGCGCGCAGCGAACAGGCGGAGCGCCGCCTCGCGATCCTCCGAGCCCGCCGGCTCGAGCACCACCAGCTCGACGCCGAGCTCACGCTGCGCGCGCTCGACGCCGAGGTAGGCCGCGTCGTTGAAGCTCTTGTCGCCGCGGCCGCCGACGTCGAACACGAGGCCGACGCGCGTGCCGCTCCGCAGTCCCTTCGGCGGCGTGCCGTCGCCCGCGCCAGGCAGCGCCAAGGTCAGCGCCGCGAGGAGCGCCACGACGAGGACCGCGCGCGCGAGCGTCATTTCACTCGCTCTGAGCGCGGAGGAGCGCACACGCCGTCGTCGCCCTCACCGCGGGCGATGGGTCGGCGAGCAGCAGCGCGGCCTTGTCGAAGCGACCGAGCGCCGCGAAATACGCCCCGGCCTCCCCGCGCGTGATCGCGCTCGGGCCCGCCGCCAGCTCGTCGAGCGCCGCGAGCACCGTGG
>SYFR01000519.1 GCA_005800325.1 Myxococcales bacterium
CGCCGCAGGCCGCCGGCGCGGCCCCCGCCACCGTGCCGACAGCACCCGCCGCGCCTGCGACACCTGCGACACCTGCGGCGCGCGCTCCGCGGCCCGAGGCACCGAGCGAAGCGACGATCAAGCCGCTGAGCATGATGCGCCGCACGATCGCGCGCCGGCTCACCGAGTCGAAGCGCGACGTGCCGCACTTCTACCTGACGATCGACGTCGACGCGGGTGCGCTCTTCGACATGCGCCAACACCTGAACCGCGATCTCGCGCCGCGAAAGGTGTCGTTCAACGATCTCGTCATCAAGGCCGTCGCGATCGCCATCGGCCGCGCGCCCGAGATCAACGCCCAGTTCATGGGCGACAGCATCGCCTTCCACGCTCGCGTGGATCTCTCGATCGCTGTCGCCATCGACGACGGCCTCGTGACCCCGGTTCTCCGAGGGGCGGATCGCAAGAGCCTGCTCGAGCTCGGCGACGAGATCGCCATCCTGGCCGAGCGGGCACGGGCGCGGACGCTGCGTACCGAGGAAATGACGGGCGGCACGTTCTCGATCTCGAACCTCGGCATGTACGGGCTCGACGAGTTCGCGGCGGTCATCAACCCGCCCGAGGGGGCGATCCTCGCGGTCGGAGCGCTGCGCTCGGAGCCGGTCGTCGTCGACGGCGCCGTCGTCCCAGGCAAGCGCATGAAGCTCACCCTCTCGTGCGATCACCGCGTGGTCGACGGCGCGGTCGGGGCGAAGTTTCTCGCGGAGCTTCGCCAGGTGCTGGAGCGGCCGCTGCAGATCGCCGCGCTCTGAGGCGCGCGTCAGCGATCCCGCGACTGCGTCATGGACAAGCCGCGCATCGGCTGGCGCTCGCTTCGCATGGGCCTCGCTCTGCTCGCGGGGACAGCGCTCCTCGCCGCCACTTCTCGGGTAGCGGCGCGGGGCGACGCGCGCCGAGTCCACCGAGCGGTGCTCACGCTCGCGACGCCCATCGAAGGGGGGACGCGGATCGCGCGCGGCTCGTTTCGCATGGGCTCGACCGTGGCGCAAATCGCGGCCGACCAAGCGGCATGCCGGGCCGAGGCCAAGGGCGAGGCCGAGCGGGAGGCCGAGTGCCCGTCGTCCCGGTTCGCGGACGAGTGGGCAAGCCACGAAGTGACGCTGCCGGCGTTTCTCATCGATCGCACCGAGGTCACGGTCCGCGACTACGAGCGGTGCGTGCAGCTCTTTGCCTGCGAACCTCAGAAGCTCGATCGTCGCGCGAGCCCTCACGCGCACCCCGAGCATCCCGTGACGCTCGTCACCTGGGACGACGCCGAGGCGTATTGCCGCTTCGCCGGCGGGCGCCTTCCGACAGAGGCCGAGTGGGAGCGCGCTGCCAGCGGGATGAGCGGGCGGCGGTATCCGTGGGGCAACGTCTTCGATCGGCGCGTCGCCAACCACGGGCGCGCTGCGGCTCAAGCGTTCGACGCGCTCGACGACTCCGACGGTTACGCCGAGCTCGCGCCGGTGGGCTCGTTCGTGTGGGGCAAGACGAACGAGGGGGTGTACGACCTTGGCGGCAACGTCGCCGAGTGGGTCGCCGACTGGTACGCCGAGGGCTACCCGGACGCGGACGCGGTGGAGCCTCGGGGCCCGGCGATCGGCACGCGCCGAGTCGTGCGCGGCGGCAGCTACCGCGACGGTGCGCTCGAGCTGCGCGCGGCCGCACGCGCGGCGAGCCCGCCGACGGTCCCCTTGCCGTGGCTTGGATTCCGTTGCGCCCGCAGCGCGGAGTGATACGAGAAGGTCGCGATGAAGGTTGCCCACATCTCGGATCTTCACCTCCTCGCGCTCGAGGGGCTCTCGGTGAAGCGCCTCGCCAATAAACGCCTCACGGGGTGGGTCAACCTCAAGCTGCGGCGCGAATCGCACCACCACGACTATGCGGCCCATGCCGTCGCGCGCGCCATCCGCGCCCGGCGCGACATCGATCACGTCGTCGTGACCGGCGACGTCTCGAACCTCGCGCTCGAGGGGGAATTCGAGCGCGTGCGCGCCTACCTCGGCGATGAGCTCGGCCGCCGCGGCGATGAGCTGAGCCTCGTGCCCGGCAACCACGACGCGTACACGCAGGGAGCCCATCGCACGGCGCGCTTCGAGCGCATCTTCGCGCCGTATCTGAAGAGCGATCTGCCCGACGCTAGCCTGCTCACCGATGCCGGCGCGTACCCGTACGTGCGCCTGCGCGGAAAGCTCGCCATCATCGGCGTCTCGAGCGCCGTGCCCCGCCCGCCGCTCGTCGCTTCAGGGAGGGTCGGCAAGCTTCAGCGCGTCGCGCTCCACGGGCTGCTCGCCCACCGCGAGGTGCGCGCACGCACGCCGCTCATCCTCATCCACCACCCGTGGCACAATCCGCCTAGCCGCACGAAGACTTGGCTCGGCGGCCTCGAAGACGCGCGTGAGCTGCGCGATGTGCTGGACGGAGTAGCGCACGGCACGGTGCTGCACGGCCATTTGCATCGCCGCACGAGGAGCACCATTCCCAACGCACGCGGCGGCATCGAGGCCATCGGCGCCACGAGCGCATCGCTGGTCCACGACGACGAGGACCGGATGAGCGGCTACAACCTCTACACGTTCGACGACGCCTCCGGTCACCTCACCGACGTCGAGGCGCTGCGCATGGACAGCCACGGCGCGGCGTTCGTGCCGACCCCGATCCCGACTGCGGCTTCACAGCGGGCGAGCGCGTAGCGCCCTGAGCGTTCCGCTCGGAGAGCTCCTGCGGCGAGTGCGTAACGCCGCGCTCGGCCGCGCGGTCCGGGTGCGTAGTCGACTTCGCGCCGACCGCTCCAAGTCCGCGTAGTTCGCGCGCATCATTCCGGGCATGAAAGCTGCTTAGCCGCGCGCACCGCCATGTTGAACGCCAACCTAAATGCGAGCCAGCCCCCCCCGGCATCCGACCGCGCGCTGAACCTCGGCGATCCGCGTGGCGTGCGCATCCTCGGCAAGAGCATGTACCGCGAGCTGCGCGCGTCCGGGCTCGATGAGCGCGAGGTCGTCGCCGTCGCGACCGAGCTTCTCGCGCAAGCGGCGAGCGACCTTCGCGAAGGCCGCTGACGACGACCGCAACCCTCACGCGCGCGCGAATTATTTCCGCGTTTGCGAGCGCGCCGCGTTAATGTGGGGACCGCCCTCTCTGGGCCCCATCGATGATCTGCGTCGTCATCAGCGAAAAGGGCGGCACCGAGCGCCGGGAGCTGTTCGACCAGGATGAGCTCACCATCGGTCGCGTCAAAGGCAACGACGTCCTCCTGCCGAAGGGCAACGTCTCGAAGCGCCACGCGCGCATCGCGTTCCGTGACGGGCGCTACATCGTCACGGATCTCAAGAGCACGAACGGCACCTACGTCAATCACCGGCGGATCACCCACGCTACGCTGATCCGCGAGGTCGATCGCATCTACATCGGCGACTTCATCCTGTGCGTCGACGAGGGGGCCGCCACGCGCGCCGCCCCCGCGAACGAGACGGCGACGAGCCGGCCTTCGGGTGCGCCCGACGTAGGCCGCGCGCAGCGCTCGAGCGCCAACGGTCAGCACGAGCCGCGCACGCTCGCCCCCTCCGCGCCGAGCGAAGGCACGCTCAGCGAGGGCCCGTCGTCGCCGGAGCTTCACGACTCCGGGATCGACCTCGTGTTCCCGGGCCCCCCACGAGTTCCGGATGGTGTGGCGCCGACACCGCGACAACGGACGACGCCGATCGATTCGCAAGAGACGGCCGCGAGCTCCGACGCCGGGACGGGCAAGATGCTGCGGGCCGGCGCCGAAGCGCAGTCCCCGCAGATGCGCCTCGCCGGCACGCGCCAAGCTGAGCACGCACGCCTGCTAGGCGAAGTCGTCCGCGCCGTAGAAAACGAGGTATCCGCCACGGCGCTCGACGTCCTGCCGAGGCCGAGCGACGACACGGCGCACCGAGTCGCGCTCGCGATCGATGCGTGGATCGTGCGCGCCGAGGCGGCTGGATCCTTGAACGAGACGCTCGACATCGACCTTCTGCGACTCACCGCACGACGCGAGCTGCTCGAGCTCGGCGCGCTCGGCATGTTGCTCGACGACGATCGCGTGACGCGCGTTCGGATCGTTGGCCGGGCGGCGCACGTACAGCGTCACGGCTCGCCGCAAGCGGCACACGACGGGCCGGGCTTCGGCACCACGACCGGGCTCGCGCGCGCGGTGCGTCGAGTATGCGCTGCGGCGAACGAGCCCGTGCTCGCCGGCGAACACACGGTGGAGCGCGACCTGGGCGCCGGCACCCACCTCTTCGCGGTGCTTCCGCCGGTGGCGCCCGATGGACCACTCGTCATCGTGCGCCGCATGCGCGCCGTCGACACGACGATCAACTCACTCGTTCGCAGCGGGGCGATCTCCCGATCGATGGCGACCTTCCTCACGCATTGTGTGCGTGCGAAGTCGAACCTGCTCGTCACCGGAGCGCCGGACAGCGGTGCCGATGAGCTGCTCGAGGCGCTCGCCGCGGCCACCGCAGAGGACGCGCACGTCGTTCACCTCCAGACACGCCGCGAGGCTTGCGCGCACGGCTCGCCGATGGTGCTCGGGTCGAGCGAAGAGGAAAAGTCCGCGAGGGTTCGCACGGCGGCGCTCCTGTCGCCCGACTTCTTGTTCGTGGCCCCGCTCTCGGGCCGACCGCTCGGTAGCCTCCTCGACGCCATCGCCGACGGCACCAACGGTGTGGTGCTCGCCAGCGCGGCCAGCACGCTGCGCCAAGCGGTGGATCGCCTCGGGGCCGAGCTCGGCGCGGTCCGCGATCTGCCCGTCGCCGCCGCGCGAGAGTGGCTCGCGTCCTCGTTCGACATCGGCGTCGAGGTCAGCCGCCTCGAGGACGGGCGGCCGCGCGTAGTGCGCATCGCCGAGCTGCGCGCGGGCGGTCAGGGCGGAGCCTCCCGCGACGTCTTCACGTTCGTTTTTCACCGCATGGCGCACGGCGGAGCCGTCGAGGGGAGCTTTCATGCATCCGGCACGGTACCGCGCGTCGTCGACGAGCTCGCGGCCCGCGGGCTCCCGCTCGACACCAGCATTTTTCGACGTCATCCTTCGGCGTGAAGGCTTTGCCGCTTTGCCGTCGCCGTGCGATGCGCTCGCGCTAGGCGGCGAATCAGAGACTCGCCACCTCATTGGGAACGAGAAGGACAACGATGGCCATCCGCACGATCCTGCACTACCCAGATCCGCGCCTGCGCGTGCAGGCAAGAGCCGTCGAATGCGTCGATGATCGCATCCGCAAGCTTGTCGACGACATGGCCGAGACGATGTACGCCGCGCCCGGCGTCGGGCTCGCGGCAACGCAAATTGGCGAAGACGTCCGCTTGTTCATCGTCGACCTCGCCGACGAGGACGAGCCGAGCGCGCTGCGCGCCTTCATCAACCCGGAGATCGTCGCGCGTGACGGCGAGCAGACGTTTCGCGAAGGCTGCTTGTCGTTCCCCGGCGTGACCGAGGACGTTCGTCGCGCGGCCGAGGTGACCGTGCGCGCCCTCGATCGCGACGGAGAACCGTTCGAGTTGCGCGCGGATGGGCTCTTGGCCGTCGCCATTCAGCACGAGCTCGATCACCTCGACGGCAAGCTGATGATCGACCACCTCGGCGTCATCAAGCGGCGCATCGTGCACCGCAAGATGATGAAGCGCGACGACGGCCCGCGCCCGCCAGCGGGCTAGGAGTGCGTCGGAGACGAGTCCCTCGCCCGATCGTGGGCGTCGAACCCGTCGTTGCGACGGACTCGGTGCGCTAGTCGCGGTCGGAGAAGTGAATGCGCCCGTGCACGTAGGCGTCGTGCCCGCACACTTCCCAGCGCGGGCTCGTGATGCTCGGAGCCTCGGCTGGCGTGTCCGGACCTGCCCAGTCGACAGCCCCCGGCCTGCCACGCGGGCCAAGGAGCTTCGGCGCGATGAAGCCATGGAGCTCGTCAGCGAGACGCGCGGCCAGCAAGGTTCCGGCGAGCTCGGCCCCGCCCTCGAACATCACGCTGACGATGCCCTGCGCGCCGAGCTCAGCGAGCGCGGCCGCTACGTCGACGCGCCCCTCGACGGTCATGGGGATCCGAAGCACCGTGCACCCGGCGTTGACGAGCGCTTCCTCGGCGTCTTCCGGGGCGCTCGCGCCGGCGCAGATCCAGGTGGGCACCGCGAGCGCCGTCTCGACGAGCCGCGCCGTGGCCGGCAAGCGCAGCTTCGTGTCGAAGACGATGCGCACGGGTGGGCGCGCCGATCCGAGGAGCGTCGCGTCGCGCACCGTCAAGCGCGGGTCGTCACTGAGGGCCGTGCCGATCCCGACCGCGACCGCGTCGTGAGCGGCCCGCAGCTCCTGCACCTTCGCGCGCGCCTCGGGTCCCGTGACCCACTTGCTCTGACCGGTCCGCGTCGCGATGCGGCCGTCGAGCGAGAGCGCGAGCTTCAGCGAGACGTACGGGCTACCGGTCGTGATGAATTTCGCCCAAGGGGCAACGAGCGCGCGCGACTCGGAGGCACCGATCCCGAACTCCACCTCGATGCCCGCGGCTCGCAGACGCTCGGCGCCACCGCCCGTCACGTGGGGGTTCGGGTCCATGCAGCCGACGACGACCCGGCGAACGCCCGCCTTGAGGATGGCGTCGACGCAAGGGGCCGTGCGCCCTTCGTGGTTGCATGGCTCGAGCGATACGTAGAGCGTGCCGAGCCGCGCCGCGTCGCCCGCCCGCCCGAGCGCGAGCACCTCGGCGTGCTCAGCTCCGGCCTCGGCGTGAAACGCCTCGGCGACGATGTCGCCCGCTTTCGACACGATGACGGCGCCGACCGGCGGGTTCGGAGACGGACGCGCGCTGCGTGCGAGCTCGAGCGCGCGCCGCATCCGCTTGTAGTCAAGCTCGCGTTCCGGGCTCATACCGAGGAAAGCACCAGCGCGGCGTTGGTGCCGCCGAAGCCGA
>SYFR01000520.1 GCA_005800325.1 Myxococcales bacterium
ATTGCTCGACCGTGTGCGCGGACACGACGTGGTGCACGCTCGCGTAGGTCGGCGTGCGCGCCCCGGTGCGGCCGAGCGCGCTCCAGAGCCTCGGATCGCGATCGGTCCAGGTGCGCTCGACGATCCAGCTTCCGAGCTCGGCGCGCCTCCGCGGCTCGACGCGCTCGAGGCTGCTCGCGAGCTCGAGCATCTCGGCGTGCTCCTCGTTCTTGAATTGCTTCTCGCGCCGCAGCCCGAGCTCTTTCGGGGCGAGAAAAGGATCGAGGACATCGCGGAGGCGCGCCGCGTGCGCCTCGGAGAGCCCCGCGGCGAAGCGGCGCCACGCGATGAAGAACTGCTGCCACCCGCGTCGCTCGGCTGCGTACGCGAGCCGCTCGCCGAACAAACGAAAGAGCCCCTCGACGCGCTCGGCATCGAGGCTGGCCCCGACGCCTGGGCGCAGGGTGAACCCGGCGAGCTGCCAGAAGATGCGCTCGTGATGCGGCGACTGCTTGCGCCCCAAGCGACGCGACGCGAGGACGTCGAAGAGCGGCCGCAGCACCGCCACGTCCCAGCGCTGTCGCGCGCCGAGGAGCCGCTCGAGCTCGCGCACCAGATCCTTCGTCTCGCGCTCGGTCGCGGGCGCGCCGGCTCTTTCGAACACGCGCGCGATCGCCTCTTCGCCGAGGACGACGCGCTTGTTGGCGGGCTTGCGGCCGTCGTCGACGGGCGCAAGATCCGCGGCGCTCCCCGCGAGCTCGAAAGAGAGCGCGTGGCGCGCGTCGGTGGCGTCGTCCTCGCGATGAAACGTGACTTCGAGCGTGCCGACGGCGCTCGAGGTCGCCTCGATCTCGACCGGTACGCTCGCGCCGGCCGCGCCGCCGAGCGTCGCGCCGAGCGAACAGAGCCGGTGGTGAACGTCGGGATCGAGCGCGACGATCGCGGAGACGGCGTCGCCGGCATCGGCGGCGTGGAGCTCGAAGCGCACCTTGCGCCCGAGGACGAGGTGAAACGTTCGCGCGGTGCGGTGCCCCTCGCCGTCGTCGGCCCCTCGCGGCAAGACGCACACCGCGAGCCTCTCGCCGCGCGGCCCCGCGATGCCGAGGTAATATGCGCGCGCCGCTCTGCTGCGGATCCGCTGCCGTAGGCCGTCCTCGGCGAGCGCATGGACCACGGCACCGCGAGCGACCGCGAGCTCCGGGTGCGGCGCCGGCAGACAGGCCACGGTGCCGCCCCACGCTGCGAGCACGGCGTGGATGCGCTCGGCGCACGCGGCGGCGTGGAACAGGCCGCCGTTCAACAGGAGCGCGCTCGGCATTCCATGCTCGCGCACGAACGCGGCGACGTGGCGCGTGATGGCGGTCTCGCGCTCGTACGGCAAGCCGAAGGCCACGACCGCCGCGCGCGCACGCACCGGCGGCGCGGGTTCGAGCCCGACCGCGGGCAAGAAGCCGTCGAGCACGAGCGCACGCACCTCGTCCCGCGTGAGCTCCGTGCGCTGCGCCGAGCCGACGAGCGCTCGACCGCGACCGACGAGCGCGATCGGGAAAGAGGGCGGCGCGTCCGGCGCGAGCAGGCGCTCTTTCGCCTCACGGCAGGCGAGGACGAGGGACGCGAACGTGCGCGCGTCGAGCCGATCGCCCGTGCCTACGATGCGCGCCTCGGCGAGGTGCGCGAGCGCGAGATCCACGTTGTCGCCGCCGAGGAGCAGATGCTTGCCGACGGCCTTGCGCTCGAGCTCGATCCCGCCCGTCGGCGCGCGCGCGACCTCGACCATGCTGAGATCGGTCGTGCCGCCGCCCACGTCCACGACGAGCACGAGCCCCGCGGAGCCGAGACCGTCGCGAGCGCCCTCGAGGGGCTCGAGAGCGACACCGGCGAGGGCGCCTCCGAGGAGCTCGGGGGCGAGACCGCCGCGAGCGCCTTCGAGGGGACCGGGAGCGCGAACGGTGAGCGCGCCTTCGAGGAGCTCGGGGGCGGACTCCACGACATCGTAGAACGCCGCGAGCGGCTCCTCGAGCAGGTGGACCGAGAGCCCCGCCAGCACGGCCGCGCGCACGGTGAGCTCGCGTGCGACGGCGTCGAACGACGCCGGGACCGTGAGCACGACGCGCTGAGCCGCGAGCGGCGCGTCCGGATGCGCGAGATCCCACTGGCGGCGCACGTGCTCGAGCACGAGACGTGCGGCTTCGACGGGCGAAATACGCTCGGCCGCCTCGTCGTCGTGCGCTTCGCTGAGTCGCCACGGCAAGATCCGCGCGGTCCGGTCCACCTCCGCGTGCGCGAGCCAGCTCTTGGCCGACAAGATCGCGCGAGAGCTGACCTCGGTCGCGCGCTGTCGCGCGTAGTCGCCGACCGCGAAGCCGTCGACGAGCAGCTCCTTCGGGATCGCCTCGGTCGGGAGAGGCGCATAGACGGCGCTCGGCAAGAGCGGGCGCGCCTCGCTGCGATGCGAGAGGACGAGCTGCGGCACGGGCCACACCTTGGGCTTGCCGGCTCGCTCGAGCGGCGCGAAGGCGACGACGGTGTTCGTTGTGCCGAGATCGATCCCCACCGCGAACCGCCGCGTGGAGCCGCGCGCGTCGGACGCGTTCGGCTCAGCCATCGCCGCGCACGCTGAGCTCGACCTTCCAGCGCTCGCGCTCGACCTTCGGCGTGAGCGGCACGGCCTCGAGCAAGAGCGTGCCGACCTCGGTGACGCGAGCGGAGAGCACTACCGGCACGAGCTCGCCGTCGGCGCGTCCAACGGCTGGGAGCACGACCTCGATGGGCGCGAGCTCTTCCGTCTCTCCGGGCCGCACGCGCTCGAGCGTCGTGCCGAGCGCGTCGTCGCGACGCACCGACGACGAGTAGAACCGAAAGCGTACCGCTTCGCCGACCACGACCGCGAGCGCGAGCGACTCGAGGCCGAGCTCGAGCGCCGGCGAGCCCTCCTCGATCCCGAACGGCGCCACGCAGACGAGCGTGATCGGCGGCTCGATGCCGGGCACCGCGGGCACAGCGCTCTCGACCCCGACGTAATACGCGCGCGCCGTTCCGCCGCGAATGCGGATCCCCTGCCCTTGCTTGACGCGCGCATACGAGGCCGCGCCGCGCGCCACCGCGAGATCGAGATCGACGCCGCCGAGCTCGGTGGCCTCGCGCGCGCCGTCGCGTCTCAGCCACGCATTCAGCGTGTCCCGCACGCGCTCGCGTACGCGGTGGCTCTTCATCACGCCGCCGTTGAAGAGCAGCTTCGTCGGTCGCAACAAGGCGCCGCCTCCGCCCGCCGCGCCCGCATGCCGCGCGAGAAATCCCGCGAGGTGGCGCGTCACGGCGGCGTCGGCCGCATACGGCAAGCCGAAGCGCGTGAGGGCCGCGCGCGAGCGAGCCTGCGGGAGCGCGTCGGCGTCGACCGCCGGAAAGAACCCATCGATGACGATGCGCTCGACGTCGGCGCGCGTCAGTTCCGCGCGAATGGAGCCGCCCACGAGCTTCTTGCCGCGCGACGGCACGACCACGGACACGCGCGCCAGCGACGGCTCGTCGAAGAGTCGCTCCTTGCCGCCGCGGCACGCGTGCGTGAGGCCCGCGAGCTGCCAGCCGTCGAGCTCGGTCCCCGCGCCGCGAAGCTCCGCGGCCACGGTGTGCGCGAGCGCGAGGTCCATGTTGTCGCCGCCAAGCAGAATGTGATCTCCGACGGCGACGCGCTCGAGGCCGAGCTCGCCACCGGCCTCGGTCGCGACGATCGCCGAGAAATCCGAGGTTCCGCCGCCGACGTCGATGACGAGGACGACATCCCCCGGCACGAGCGCCTTGCGCCACGCGTCGCCCGCGCCGTCGAGCCACGAATAGAGCGCGGCCTGCGGCTCCTCGAGCAGCGTGAGCTCGCCGAAGCCCGCCGCGAGCGCGGCCTCGACCGTGAGCTCGCGCGCCGAGGCGTCGAATGAGGCGGGCACCGTGAGCACGACGGTCGCATCCGACAGCCGCCCCGCGTCGCTCCCTCGAGCCTCTCCGTGAAGCGCGTCGAAGGTCTCGGCGACGTGCTCGAGGTAGCGCCAGGAGGCCTCGACCGGCGAGATCTTCTCGACGTCGGGCGCTGCCTCGAGCGGCAGGATCCCCGAGCGGCGATCGAGCGTCGGGTGGCACAACCAGCTCTTCGCGCTCGCGACGACGCGACCCGGGACCTCGGCCGAGCGCGCGCGCGCGTAGCTCCCGACGGCGTAGCGCCGCCCCTCGTCCCAGGGCAGCGCGAGCGGAGGCTCGCCCTCGGCGGCGACGTACAAGAACGACGGCAAGAGCGGTGAGCGAGCGATTTCCGCCGGCCCGACGAGCTGCTCGAGCGCCACGATCTCCGGGCGCGACGCCGGCTCCTCGAGCGCGACCTTGGCGAGCGCGCAGTGCGTCGTGCCGAGATCGATGCCGAGGCCCAGGCCCTTCTTCACAGCTCGACCTCCGCGGGCGCGACGACACGCGCGTCGTGTCCCGCGAGCGGCTTCGGCAGCGCGAGCTCGTCGATACGCCACCCCGCGTGCTTGAGCGTCCCCTGGTACGGCGGCTTGCCGCTCAAGTTGCCGGTGAGCTTGATGGCCACCGGATCGTAGCCCTCCTCGATCACGACGCGCGCCTCCTCCGCCTCGGCGCGAACCGGCGCGAGCTTGCAGCACCCGCGCAGACCCTTGCGGCAGCCCGCGTGGACGGCTCGCGCCGCCGCGCCCACGTCCGCGTCGCCGAACGCGTCGATGTCCTGCTCGACGAAGTCGATGAGTCGCCCTTCGCGCTGCAACATCGCGAGCAGCTCGAGCGCCGAGGCGTCCGGCGTCGCCGTGGGCGCAGTCACGGGCGCAGTCACGGGCGCAGTCACGGGCGCAGTCATCGGCAATGCCGGCCGCTCCGGGCGGACCTCGGCGAGCGCCGCTGGGCTTGCCCCCTCGAGACCCGCGAGCGCGCGCCGCGCCAGCTTGCCGCTGAACAAGATCCGGAGCGCCAAGGCGAGCCGCTCGAAGAAAGTCACCGAGCTGTTCACGGCGCGCAAGCTTGTCCATCGCGAACCCGACGGCAACCGGATCCGAGCCCGCGTTTCCGGGTCGCCGGCCGCGTCATTCGCGCTCGAAAGCCGTCGCTCGCCGCGCGCTTCGGACCGTTTGCCACACGTGTCACGCTCGGGCTTGCCGTGGCTCGGGGAGCGGCCTACGCTCGAGCGCTCCCAGGGGCGAGCGATGGGCGAGACCACCCTCGTAAGCATCGATTTTGGCACCAGCGCCTTGCGCGCGGTCGTGGTGCGCGCTCGTGCCGCGACGAGCAGCGACGTGCTCACGTTGCCGTGCCTCGCCGCTGGCCTCGCCGGCAGCCTGCTGGTCGGGAGCCAAGCCGCCGCCGCGACGCTGCAGGGCAAGGGGCGCTCCTTCGCACCGAAGCCGCTCCTCGGACGCGCGCACGATCACCCGCGCGTCGTCGAGCTTGCTGCGCGGCAAGGGATCGCGGTCGAGGCGGCTGACCGCGGGCACAAGGTCACCGTGGACGGAGCCTCGATTTCGCCCGAAAAATCCGCCACTTTATTGATCTCCAGCATCGTCGAGCGCACCGAGCTCGCGAGCTTCGACGCGATCGTGGCGGTGCCCGCGTGGTTCGACCGCGAGCAGCGCTCTGCCCTTCATCACGCGGCCAGCGCCGCCGGCGCGAAGGAGGTGTCGCTGGTTCGCGACACGGTGGCCGCGCTCGTTTGGCACACGCACCTCGTGCCCGAATCCGGCACCACGATGTTGATCGACGTCGGCGCCGGGGGGATCGGCGTCGCGCTCGCCACCTGTCAATCCGAGCGCATGCGCGTCCTCGCGTCGGTGGGCGCCGAGGGCGGCGGCGACGCGGTCGATGCGGAGATCGGCCGAGCCGCGCTCGGCGACGCTTCCTTCGACGGGGTCGCGGCGCTCCTTCGCGCGGCGCGCGAGCTGAAGCACGAGCTGTCGCAGGCCGAGGTCGCGCGGCGCGCGGTCGCGGTTCCTTCGCGGCCCGCGCCCGTCGAGATGGTACTCGAGGCGTGGGAGCTCGAGCTCGTGCTCGGTGGGCTCGCGAGGCGCATCGACGCGCTCGTCGAGCAGGCGCTCGCGAAGGCCAACCTTCGCCGAGAGGAGCTCTCGCGCGTGCTCCTCGCTGGCGGCATGACGCGCCTCGCAGCCCTGCACAAACACGTGCAGAGGCTCGTCGGCTGCGAGGTCACGCGGATCCCGGACGAGCTCGACGCGGTCGTACTCGGCGGCACACTCCACCAGGTCTCGCGCCGCACGCGACCCACGCAACCCGTGTTTTCGGGTGCAGGCGTGCCGGTCGAAGCGCCATCGGCCCACACCCGCACGCGCCGCGCAGAGTTC
>SYFR01000521.1 GCA_005800325.1 Myxococcales bacterium
GCACCTCGACGTGGCGCGGCTCGACGATGGCGCGCTCGAGGAGCAGCTCGCCGCTCTTGAAGGCTCGCTCCGCCTCGCCGCGTGCGGTCGTGATCGCAAAGCGCAGCTCCGCCTCGCGCTCGACGAGGCGCATGCCACGACCGCCGCCGCCGGCAGCGGCCTTCACCATGATGGGGTAGCCGAGCTCGCACGCGGCGCGCACGAGCTCTTCATCGCTCGGGTCGTCGCCCTCGAAGCCCGGCACGCACGGCACGCCCGCCGCGTGCATGGCGCGCTTGGCCGCGCGCTTGTTGCCCATGAGCTCGATGGCGGCGCTCGTCGGCCCGACGAACACGAGCCCCGCCTCGACGCACGCCCGCGCGAACGCGGCGTTCTCGCTCAAGAAGCCGTAGCCCGGGTGGACGGCGTCGGCACCCACGAGGCGCGCCGCTTCGAGGATGCGCTCGATGGCGAGGTAGCTCTCGGACGCGGGCGCGGGGCCGATGTGCACGGCCTCGTGCGCGGCGAGCACGTGGGGCGCGCCTTCGTCCGCGGAGGAGTGGACCGCCACGGTCGCGAGGCCGAGGCGCCGCGCGGTGCGAAGGATGCGAACCGCGATTTCCCCGCGGTTGGCGACGAGGAGCTTCGAGAACGTCACGCGCCCGGCGTCATACCACGCCCACGGCGCGTTCACGGGTTGGGGGTGAATTTCCTCGCGATGCTGATGCTCTGCGTTCCGCCCATGATCATGCCGGCGAGCCGGCACTCGAGCTTGCCCTTCGGGCCGACGAAGTTTTCGAGCTGCTTCTTGGTCGCGAGCTGCGTGAGGCATCGGGCTACCGGCGGGGTGGCGCCGAGCGACTTCAGCACGCGCGCCCCGACGGCCTTGCCGTCCTCGCCGATCGGCATGAGCAGGTGCACATGGACGTTGCCGGACGCGTCATGGTTGGTGAAGCACTCGATGACGCCGCTGCACGCCTGGCCCTCGTATCGGTCGCGACTCTCGGTGAGGGCGCGGCGGTCGCGGATCTTCGCCTCGGCGTCGTCGCCTTCCTTCAGCTCGATCACGACGCCGCCGCCGTGCTCGCCGATCGCGCCCTCGATGACGGCCTCGAAGCGCGTCACCACGGCGTTGCCGTCAGCGCGGATCGACTGGACGGGGCCGCGGCCCATCATCGAAGGCTTGCCGCGAATGATGCCGCGCGTGATGCGGATTTGCGCGTTGTCGCGCGCATCGACCGTGCCATCGATGGTGACGCGGTCGAGCGCCGCGCGGGCGGTGTCATCGGCGCGCAGCGCGCCCATGAGGCTCAAAGCGGGGGACGCGATGCTCCCCGCTCGCATGTCGAGCTTGGCGCGCCCCAACAACTCGACGATGCCGCCGTTCACGCTGACGTTCTCCAGCGTCACCTCGGCGTCGTCTTCGGCGCGGATCGAAGTGCCGATGGAGCCGCCCTTCATCACCAGGCGGCCGCGCCCGCGGATGCGGATGGCCTGGCGCGTGGCCCGCAGCGTGCAGTCCTCGAGCGTGACGCGGCATTCGTCGGAGATCCCGAGCGCCTCCGCTCCGAAGTCGAGCTGCTTGCCGGCCAGCGCATGCTCGCCCGCGTCGCATTCGAACGGCGTCGTGCCGTCCCACGTCTTCGCCGGCGGCAGCGCGGGGGGCGGCTCCGGGGCGGGCGTGGGGGGGGGCGGGAACACCCCCGGGGGCGGGGGCGGCGTCGCGCTGCTGTGCAACAGAAAGAACCCCGCTCCGCCGGCGGTCATCAGCAGCGCCACCAGCGCCAGCCCCAGCACCATGCCCGAGCCGCTCTTCGGCCGCAGTTGCGCGGGCGCGGCGAGAGGCGGCCCGGCGGGGAGGGGCTCGCCCTTCAGGCGGCCGCAATGGAAGCAGCTCACGGAGCTGGTCGGGATCGGAGCATGGCAAAACTGGCACTTCATGGGCGCAGCAAACGTTCGACCTGCTCGCTAGCGCGAGATCGTGGAGGCGCCAACCTGCTCGCCGATCTCGAGGAGCTCGGCCATGTGCTGGCGGCGAAAGGGCCGCAGCTCCATGTGCGCCGGGAGCTCGCCGCGCGCCCCTTCACGCTCGAATTGCCTCACGCGTAGTTACCACGCCCGCACCGCGCGCGGGCCGCTGAGCTCCATTGAGCTTCCGCTGCTGGTGGGCGGCCCCGGTTGGGGGTAAAACCGCCGCTTCCCGTCGCTACGCAATCGCCGACGAAGCTCCGAGAGCCGTGTCTTTCTTTCGCCACAGCGCCGTCGTCGGTGGGCTCGTCGCGCTCTCGCTGCCGGCGTGCCTCGTCCATTCGGTCGAGCGCGAGCCGAAGCCGCCGCTCGAAGCGCCCGAGAAGTTCTCCGAGGCGGGTGAGCAAGGCGCCGCAGCGCACGGCCGCTGGTGGTCGACGCTCGGCGACAAGGAGCTCGAGGGGCTCGTCGAGCGGGCGCTCGCGCACAACTTTCAGCTGCGGCAGTCGTGGGCGCGGCTGCGGCAGTCGCGCGCGGTGGCTCGCGCGGCGGCGGCCGGACTCTTCCCGAACCTGGACGTGACGACGTCGGCTGGACGATCGAAGAGCGCGCCGCGCATCTTCAACCTGGGTGGCACCGAGCAGACGATCCCGGGGAGCGAGACGAACAGCTTCAACGCTTCGATCCCGCTCAGCTACGAGCTCGACGTATGGGGGCGCGTGCGCTCCGGGTGGTTCGCGGCGCAAGAGGACGAGCTCGCGGCGCGCGCGGACGTCGAGACCGCGGCGCTCACGTTGGCGGCGAACGTCACCGAGCGCTGGCTCGATCTGCTCGAGCAGCGAGCTTTACTGCGCCTCGTCGGGCAGCAGCTCAAGCACGCCGCCGCGTTTCGCGATCTCGTGGCGCTGCGGTTCACCGGCGCGCAGGGAGCGTTGAGCGACGTCTACCAGCAAGAGCAGCAGGTGCAGCAGCTCGAGGCGCAGAAGGTCGCACTCGACACGGCCGAGGCGCTCGCCGACAAGCAGCTCTCGGTGCTGCTCGGCGCGGCCCCCAACGTGCGAGCGCGCGCCGCGCGCGAAGTGCTCCCCGAGCCGCCGCCGCTCCCGGACGTCGGCGTGCCCGCGCGCCTCCTGAACGATCGGCCCGACTTGCGCCTCTTGCGCCACCGCGTCGTCGCGGCCGACTACCGGCTCGGCCAGGCGATCGCCGCGCGATTCCCGACGCTCCAGCTCACCGGCAGCATCGGCTTCAGCGCGACGGCGCTCGCGCAGTTCTTCGACTCGTTCGTGTGGAGCTTCCTCGGCTCGCTCTCCGCGAACCTGTGGGATGGCGGGCGCCGCGGCGCGGAGGTCGAGCGCGCCGAGGCCGTGATCGACGACACGCTCGCGGCCTACGGGCAGGCGCTGCTCGGGGCGCTCTACGATGTCGAGGCGACGCTGGTGCAAGAGCGGCAGCAGCGCGCGCGGATCCGCCTCGCCGAGGAGCAGCTCGCGACCGCGAACAAGACCGTCGAAGCGGCCAAACTGCGATATGAAGCGGGCGTGGCCGAGGGCTATCTGACCGCGCTCACCGCGATCTTGTCGCAGCAGGGCGCGGACCGCTCCTTGCTCACCGAGCGGCGGCGGCTCGTGTCGCTGCGCGTGCAGCTCTATCGCGCGCTCGGCGGAGCGTGGAGCCGAGAGCTCGCGGAGCCGAAGGTCGAGCGCAGGCCAGAGCCGGACGCGGAACCGAAGGCGGCGCCCGCCACGGACGCGGAACCGAAGGACGGCGAAGGCGCATGAGCGACGGGCACGCGCACCTCCACGCGCACGGCCACGGTCCCGAGGTCGGGCGGCCGCGACGGTGGCTGACCGCGCTCGTGTCGCTCGCGATCCTCGCCGCCGGCGCGGGTGGCGCCTTCGTGCTCGTGCGAACGCGTCCGCGCGCGGTGCGTGAGGCGTCCCCGCGGGCCGCTCCACTCGTCGAGGTGATTCACGCTCGCAGCGGCAGCCATGCGGTGAGCGTGAAGGCGCAGGGCGAGGTGACGCCGGCGCGGACGCTCGTCGTGATGAGCGAGGTCGGCGGTCGCATCGTGTGGCAGAACGATCGGCTCGTGCCGGGCGGCCTCATCGCCAAGGGCGAGCCGCTCGTTCGCATCGATCCGCGCGACTATTCGCTCGCCGTTCGGCAACAAGAGGTGCTGGTGTCGAGCCAGTCGCTGCAGCTCGAGCTCGAGCGCGGACGACACGAGATCGCCAAGAAAGAATGGGAGCTCTACGAAAAAGAGCGACACGACGCTGGAGCCGGCGCGCTGCTCCCGCTGCCGCTCCCGCCGCCGCAGGGGACCGGCTCCGCGCTGCCCGAGGCGGGGCCACCACCTCTCGCGCTGCGCCAGCCGCACTACGACAGCGCGAAGGTGGCGATGCGCGGGGCGGAGAGCGGCCTCGAGAAGGCGCGGCTGATGCTGTCGCGCACGAGCTTGACCGCGCCCTTCAACGCCGTCGTCGAGAGCGAGGCGGTCGAGCTCCAGCAGCTCGCGCTCCCGCAGGCGCAGCTCGCGACCCTCGTCGGTACGGATCTGTTCTGGGTCAAGGTGGCGCTGCCGCTCTCGGAGCTCGCGCACGTGCGGCTGCCGAAGGACGGTGCGCCCGGCTCGAGCGTCCGCGTCTACGCGGAGACCGGCAAGGGGCGCATCCACCGCACCGGCAGCGTGAGCCGATTGCTCGGCGGGCTCGAGCCGTCGGGGCGCCTCGCGCGGCTCTTCGTCGACGTGCCCGATCCGTTCCGCCTCGGGACGAACGCGCCCGTAGCCGTGGGCGATCCTCGTGGGAGCGCGCACGCGGGCACCAAGGCCGGTCACGCCCTGGCCGAGGGGCGGCCCGTCGCGGTGACCGAAGAGGGCGTCGATTTGCCGCTTTTTCTTGGCTCTTTCGTACACGTCGAGATCGAAGGCGGCACGCTCGAGGACGTCATCGAGCTGCCACGGCGCGCGCTCGAGCCCGAGAGCCGCGTGCTCGTCGTGGATGAAGAGGACAAGCTCGCGAGCCGCCGCGTCGAGGTCGTCTTCGGCGACGAGGACACCGTGCTCGTGCGTGGTGAGCTGAAGGAGGGGGAGCGCGTCGTCGTCTCGCCGCTGGCCGCGCCCGTCATAGGCATGAAGCTGCGCGTCGCCGCGCCGAGCGCCTCGCCGCCCGCGACGCTGGGGCAGGCCCCGCCGCCATGACCCCGCCGGGCGAGAGCCGCGCCGCCGAGACGCTCTCCGGCTCGCCTCCGCCGAAGCTCGGCGAGGGGCCGATCGCCTGGGCCGTGCGCAACCCGGTGCTCGCGAACTTGATCATGTTCGCGATGATCCTCGGCGGGCTCTTCATCCTGTCGGGCGTGCGCCAGGAGGTGTTCCCCGAGTTCCAGCTCGACATGGTCAACATCTCGGTCGCGTATCCGGGGGCGAGCCCGGACGAGGTCGAGCGCGGCGTGACGGTGGCGATCGAGGAGTCGATTCGCTCGGTCGACGGCATCAAGGAGCTCACCTCGACGACCGGCGAGGGCTTCGCGAACGTGACCGTCGAGCTGCAGCTCGGCGCCAACAAGGACCGCGCGCTCAACGAGATCAAGAGCGCCGTCGACCGCGTCACCTCGATGCCGCGCGACGTCGAGCGACCGATGACGATGCTGCTCCAGATGCGCAGCCAGGTCATCGCGCTCGTCCTCTACGGCGACGTCGGCGAGAAGGCGCTGCGCGAGCTCGCCGAGCAGACGCGGGATGAGCTGCTCGACGATCCGGCGATCTCCACGGTCGAGCTCGCGGGGCTGCGGCCGCTCGAGATCAGCGTCGAGGTCCGCCAAGAGAAGCTGCGCGAGCTCGGCCTCACCATCGAGCAGATCGCCGCGGCCATCCGCGCCGCGAACGTCGAAGTCCCCGCCGGCGGCATCAAGACGGAGAAGGGCGAAATTCTCCTCCGCACGAGCGAGCGCCGCGACTACGGCGTCGAGTTCCGCGACATCGCGATCGTCGTGCGACCCGATGGCAGCACGGTCACGCTCGGCGAGGTCGCGGTCATCGTCGACGGCTTTCGCGAGACCGATCAGGAGGCGTTTTTCAACGGCAAGCGCGCCGCGATGCTCCGCGTGTTTCGCGTGGGCGACGAGACGCCCATCGCCGTCGCCGACGCCGTGCAGGCGTACATCGCCAAGAAGACGGACGACCTGCCCACGGGCGTGAGCGTCGGCGTCTGGGATGATCGCAGCAAGGCGTTCCGCGATCGGCTCGACATCCTGCTCAGCAACACCTGGCAGGGGCTCCTCTTGGTGATGCTCTGCCTCGGGCTGTTCCTCGATGTGCGCCTGGCCTTCTGGGTCACGCTCGGGATCCCGACGGCAGTGTTCGGCTCGTTCTTTTTTCTGCCGACGCTCGACGTCAGCATCAACATGATTTCCCTCTTCGCGTTCATCGTGACGCTCGGGATCATGGTGGATGACGCCATCGTCATCAGCGAGGCGGTGCACAAGCGGCGCGAGCAGGGGCTGAGCCAGGTCGACGCGGCGATCGCGGGAGTGCGCGACGTGGCCGTGCCGGTGACCTTCAGCGTGCTCTCGGCCGTCATCGCCTTCAGTCCGCTCTTGTTCGTGCCTGGCGTCAGCGGAAAGTTTTTTCGGAACATCCCGATCGTCGTCAACGTCGTCCTCCTGGTCTCGCTCGCCGAGGCGCTCTTCATCCTTCCCGCGCACCTCGCCCACGAGAGCCCGGTAGCGCGCCTCGCGCGGCGCTGGCTCGCGTCCGTGTTCGGGCAAGGGCTCGGGCCGGTCGGCTGGGTCCATCGCCAGCAGCAGGCCTTCAGCCACGGCTTCGAGCGGGTGATCGAGACGCGCTTTCAGCCGCTCGCCCGGCGCTTGACGCGAAACCGCTATACGGTGGCGGCGACGGCCCTCGCGCTCTTGATGCTCGCCTTCGGCTGGATCGGCAGCGGGCGCATCGACTTCACCTTCTTTCCGAAGATCGAGAGCGACGTCGTCTTCGCGCAGCTCACGATGCCTTACGGCACGCCCGCGGCGACGTCACGCCAGCACATGGAACGCATGGTCGCGTCGCTTCGCGAGGTGCTCGCGGAGCACGGCGGCGAAGCGAAGAACAGCCTCGGGATTTTCTCGCAGGTCGGCGCCGCGAACTTCGGAGGCACGGGTCGCAGCGCGCAGGGCGCCTCGGGCAGCCAGCTCGCCGAGGTCGCGCTGCTGATGCCGCCGATGGACGAGCGGAGCATCGGCGCCAAGGAGCTGGCGCAGAAATGGCGCGCGGCGATCGGCGAGATCCCCGGCGCCGACACGCTGAGGCTGCAGTACACGACCGGAGCGTCCGCCGAGGCGCCGATCGCGGTGCGGCTGAGCCACCGCGACGTGAAGACGCTCGAGACCGCCTCGGCCGATCTCGCGAGCCGGCTGCGCGCATTCGCGGGCGTGAAGGACGTCGACGACGGCGTCGAGCTCGGCAAGGTGCAGCTCAACTTCGAGCTCTTGCCCGAGGCGCGGTCGCTCGGCATCAGCGAGACGGAGCTCGCGCGCCAGGTGCGCAACGCCTTCTTCGGCGCCGAGGCCACGCGGCAGCAGCGCGGACGCGACGAGGTGCGGGCCTACGTGCGCTTGCCGCGCGAGCAGCGCTCGAGCCTCGAGCACCTCGAGCAGCTCATGATCCGCGCGCCGAACGGTCGCGAGATCCCGCTCGGGCTCGCGGCGAAGATCCGCGAGGGGCGCGCCTACACCTCGATTCGCCGCGTGGACGGGCGGCGCCGTCTCACGGTCGAGGCCGACGTCGAGGAGGGAAAGGCCAACGCCAACAAGGTGATGGACGAGCTGAAGAAAGGAGCGCTCGTCGAGCTCGCCGCGCACTACCCGGGCCTGAGCTGGGATGTCGGCGGGCAGCAGCGCTCCCAGTCCGAGTCGCTCGACGCGATCTGGAAGGGCTTCTTGCTGAGCCTGCTCGCGAACTTCGCGCTGCTCGCGATCCCGCTCCGCAGCTACTTCCAGCCGATCGTGATCATGAGCGTGATCCCGTTCTGCATCGTGGGTGCGCTCATCGGTCACATCGTGATGGGCTTCGATCTCAGCATCATGAGCGTGATGGGTCTCACGTCGCTGAGCGGCATGGTGGTCAACGACTCGATCGTACTCATCGACGCGGTGAACGAGTATCGGGCCGCCGGCATGGGGCGCTACGAGGCCGTGATCGCCGGGTGCGTGCGGCGATTTCGCGCCATCATGCTCGTGTCGCTGACGACGTTCCTCGGGCTCGCGCCGATGATCTGGGAGACCTCGATGCAGGCGCGCTTTCTCATCCCGATGAGCGTGAGCATCGGCTTCGGGGGCCTCTTCTCGACGATGACCGTGTGGCTCGTCGTGCCGTCGCTCTACCTGATCCTCGAGGACGTCGGCGACTTCTTCCGGCGGCTCTTCGGTGTTGAGGCAGAGACCGAAGAGCCGCGCGCGCTCGAGCCCGCCGAGTGACGGCTTTGGCTGCTTCCGCGGCGACGCGATGTTGTGCCATGCTGCGCGCGCTATGTCGGTAAAGCATCCCAACATCTCCCTCTGGCAGCGCGACGCGCACGAGGGCTCATACGCGACCGAGGTGGAAGGCTGGGCGCTCCGGGTCACGTGGGCGGCGAACACGCGCAGCGAGCGTGGCAGCTTTCACTGGGAGGCATCGCAGGGCGACGAGCGGCATCACGGCCACGGGAATTTCGAGGAGCTCGAGAGCGCCATGGCCGAAGCGGAAGAGTACGCGCGCCTCGAGTCGCTCAAGCGCGCCTGGTACGCGACGCAGGCGTAGCGACGGGCTTGGCGGACGCCGCGAGCGCGTGGGCACCGCGAGTAGCAACCTGCGCGCTCGCAGCACGACGAGCTTGGCGCACGCCGCGCTCGAGCTGCGCGCCGCAATCACCGCGTTCGCAGCACGACGAGCTCGGCGAGCGCCGCCACCGTGGCGCGCGTCACGCGGCCCGTGAAGGCGAAGTCGAGGCGCGTGCCTCCTCGGGGTGCCGCGGAGCAGTCCCCTTCCGGCGCGCGGTAGGGGCCCGTGTCCGTCAGCAAGATCCCCGGCAGGCGCGCGTCCCAGAAGCTCGCCTGAGCCCGCCGCTCGGGACCGCTCGGCTCGCGCTTCATGCGCTCGGTGAGGGCCAGCACCTCGACGGGGAGTCCAACCGAGACGCCGCGCTGCTTCACGAGCTCGGCGGCATCTCGGCTGCGGTCGTCCGTAACGACCAAGAGAAAGTCGGCGCGGTGGTCGCGCGCGAGGAGCCAGAGCGAGTGGTCGGGAAAGAGCTCGTCGAAGCGTTCGGGGAGCCGCTGCGTGTCGGGCGCCGCGCTGAACGACGCCACGCCGTCGAGCGTGAGGCTCGCGATGACCTCGTCGCCGCGCTCGCGGGCACGACGCGCGTAGCTCGCTGAGCCGAGCGCCGCTTCGTCGCCGTCGTCCCAGCACGCCACGACGAGGGTCCGGTCGTGGGCCGCGCGGCCGAGGATGCGCGCCGCTTCGAAGAGCGTGGCGACGCCGGAGGTGCCGGAGGGATCCCCGCACCCGTCGTCGGCGGCGGTGTGGCGGGCCGACAAGAGCACCTGCTCCTTCGGTCGCGTCACTCCCTCGCGCCGCCCGATCACGTTGACGCCGCTCGCGAAGGCGTCGCGCGTGGTCTCGAAGCCGAGCTCCGCGAGGCGGATCTCGCACAGCGCGCGCGTCACGCTGCGCGGGTCGCCTTGGGTGCGCTCTACGCGGATGCGCGCCGCGTCCGCCGCGAGTCGCGGCACCTCGACGCATTGGGCGAGCGCCGCGGGCGAGCCCTTGCCGCAGCCGAGCTCGAGCGGCACCATCGCGGTCACGGGCGGGAGCTCACGCGGACGGCCACCCGGCAAGCGCGCGGCGCAACCGGCTACGAGCGCGACCATCGCCGCGATCCCCATCACCCGCGCCACCATGCGCGCACTCTAGTTCCCTCGGTCCGACGTGCGCTGGCGAATTCGCGTCGCTTCGCGACACGCGCCCCAGGGTTCGGTAGGCTCTGCGGCGTGCCGCAACCGTTCCCATCGCTCCTCATTCGGCGAGACGAGCTCGTGCCCGAGGGCGCCTTCGCCGAGGCGCTCGCCGAGTTCTTGAGCCCGGACACGGCCTCGGTCGACCGCCTCGACGCGCTGCTCTCACGGCACGGGGTCGGGATCGTCGCGCACTTCTACATGGAGCCGGAGCTGCAGGGCGTGCTCTCGGCCTGCAAATCGCCGCACATTCGCATCAGCGACTCGCTCGTCATGGCCGATGCCGCGGTGAAGATGTGCGAGTCCGGCGCGCGCCACATCGTCGTGCTCGGGGTCGACTTCATGTCCGAGAACGTGCGCGCGATGCTCGACGTCGCGGGGTTCGCGGACGTGCCCGTGTACCGCGCAGTAGCTCCGTCGATCGGCTGTTCGCTGGCCGAGTCGGCAGAGTCGTCGGCGTACTCCGCGTACCTGGCGAAGGCGGCAACCGTCGCGAAATCGTCGCACGTCGTCTACATCAACACGAGCCTGCGCACGAAGGCCCTCGCGCATGACCGCGTGCCGACGATCACGTGCACGTCGTCGAACGTGGTCGAGACGGTGCTCGAGTGCTTCGCGGAAGTTCCGGACGGGCACGTGTGGTTCGGGCCCGATACGTACATGGGGCAGAACCTCGAGGTCATGCTGCGGGAGCTCGCGAGCCGTGACGACGCGACCGTGCGAGCGCTCCACCCGCGCCACGACGCAGCGAGCCTCGCCGGCGCGCTCGAGCGGTTTCACTACTTCGGGCAAGGCAACTGCGTCGTGCATCATCTGTTCGGCGCCGAGGTCGTGAGCATCGTCGAGCGCGACTATGCGGAGGCTTTCGTCACGGCGCATTTCGAGGTGCCGGGCGAGATGTTCTCCGTGGCGCTCGCGCGGCAGCACCGCGGCCTCGGCGTCGTCGGCTCGACCGCGAACATCCTCTCGTTCATCGGTGAGCGCGTCGCCGAGCAAGCGAAGCTCGGAGTGGCCGCGCGCCTCCGCTTCGTGCTCGGCACCGAGGCGGGCATGATCACCTCGATCGCGCGGAGCGTTCAGGCAGCGCTCGCGACCTGCGCGACGGCCGGCATCGAGGTCGAGATCATCTTCCCCGTCGCGCGAGAGGCGATCGCGCAGACCGGCGACGCGGAGCTCCCCATCGCGCCTGGTCCGGCGGCTGGCGAGGGGTGCAGCACCGCGGGCGGCTGCGCGACCTGCCCGTACATGCGCATGAACTCCCTCGACGCGCTGTTCGAGCTTCTCCTTGGCCTCGACGGACCGCGCGAACGGCTCGTGCCGCACCATCCGCGGCACTACCAGGAGCGCATCGGCGCGCGCGGGGTCGCCGAGCTCGGCGGCGAGCCGATCCTTCACCTGCGCCACTTGCAGCGCCATGGCGCGCTCTCGGAGGCCTTCGTGCGCGACATCGTGACGCGCAACGTCACGGCGCCGTGAGCTCGTGATCCCCGGCTCGCAACGAGCGCGATCCCTGGCTCGCGCGATCACCGGCTCGCGCGATCACCGGCTCGCGACGATCGCGATCGCGCCCGCCACTGCCAGCGCCGCCCCGAGCGCGCGGCGTCGGGTGAGCGCCTCGCCGAGGTAGATGCGCGCCAGGACCAGCGTGAAGACGCTCGCCATCTGGTTGAGCACCGCGGCGCGCGAAGCGGATGCCCACTTGAAGCCGCCGAGCCACAAGAGCATCGACACGTAGGTGCCGAGCACCGCGGCGGGGGCGAGCGTGCGCCACGCCGGCTGCGGGCGCAGGGCCTCGAGCGCGACACGCTGGGAAGGCACGACGGCCATCCACGCGAGCTGCCCCCCGACGCCCGCCGCGAGCCGCACGAACGTCACCTCGACGAGCGAGCTCGTCTCGAGCACCGGCTTCGCGAGCACGACGCCCACGCCCCTCGCCGCGATCCCGAGCGCGCCGAGCACGATGCCGGTGGCGCGCTCGCGCATGGGGGTGCGGCTCGATGAGGCAGGCTCCGTTGGGCTCGATGCGGCGGCGTCGCGCCCCACCTGGCTCGTAGCCGCCGCGTCACTCGGGGCACGCTCGACCGTGGCTGCGAGCACGCCCCCGAGCACGAGCGCCGCGCCGACGAGGAGCATCACGGTGACGCGCTCGTCGAGGAACAGCACGCTCATCACGACGATGACGGGCGCGTACGTGCAGTCGACGATCGCCAAGAGGCCCGCGCCGAGCCTCTTCAGCGCCATGAAGATGAGCGTGTCGGCGAGCGCGAGGCCGAGCGCGCCGCTCACGATGAGGCGAGCCCAGTCGGCCATGCTGCGCTGCGCATCGAGGCGACCGCCCGTGACGAGCAGGGTGACGCCCAAGAGCGCCAAGGCGACGGCGTTCTTGAAGAGGTTCATTCCCTGGGGCGAAATGCGCTCGGAGCGCTTGAACAGCACGACGCTCCACGACCAGCAGAGCGCCGCGCCAAGAGCGCAAGCTTCACCCAACATGGCTCACCTCTTACGTTGGCGGCTCGGCGTGACGCGAGCGAATTCTTGAGGCGACTCTTCCGCGAGGCGGTACCGTCGCACGCGAGTGGTTCGGATCGCGCTCGACGTGATGGGGGCGGATGGCGGCGTCGCGCCGATGGTCGAGGGCGCGGCGTCGCTGTCGCTCGACGCGCACGACACCTCGCTCCTCTTGGTAGGCGACGAACGATCGATTCGCGAGGCGCTCTCGCGCTGTTCGCACGCGGCGTCGCGCGTCACGGTGCTCCACGCGCAGAGCTCGGTGACCATGACCGACACGCCGAGCGAGGCCCTCGACCGCATGCCCGATGCGTCGATCCTGCTGGCCGCCCGGGCGGTCGCCGACGGGAGCGCCGACGTGCTCGTCAGCGCGGGCAACACCGGCGCCGTGATCCTCGCGGCATCGCGCACGTTCTCGCGCCTCCCGGGCGTGCGTCGCGCGGCGCTCGCGGCCGTCATCCCGACGCTCGAGCCGCATGGTCCGCACGCCGATCCGTTCGCGCTCATGCTCGACGTCGGCGCGACCCTCGAGACCACGGCCGACGAGCTCGTGTCGTTCGCCGTGATGGGCAGCGCCTACTCGCGCATCGTGTCGAACATCGAGCGCCCGCGCGTCGGCCTCTTGTCGAACGGCACCGAGCCGAAGAAGGGCACGAAGGCGGTGGTGATGGCGCACGAGCGGCTCGCGCGGACCAACGCCGTGGCGTTCGCCGGCAACATCGAGGGGCTCGACGTCCCCCGCGGCTCGGTCGACGTCGTCGTCTGCGACGGCTTCGTCGGTAACGTCGTGCTCAAGATGCTCGAGGGGGTCGCCGACGCGGCGCGCGGCATCGCCAAGAACGCCTACGCGGCGAGGCTCCGCTACAAGCTCGGGCTCATGCTCTTGTCGCAAGGTCTGCGGCGCGTGAGCGAGCTCGTGGACTGGAAGCAATACGGCGGCGCACCGATCCTCGGGTTCGATCGGCTCGTCATCAAGGCCCACGGCCGCTCGAACGCGCGCGCCGTTCGCAACGCGCTCAAGGTCGCGACGAAGACGGTGGAGCGCGATCTCATCGCCGCGATCGCGACCGGCCTCGACGCTACACGCGAGTCGGCGGAGCCCGTGGCTCCCTGAGAAGCTCGTCCACGACCTCGCTTCGTTCTGTTCCCGCTGCGCGCCCGTCGAGCGCTCGCCCCTCGCTCCGACCCGGGCAAGCGAATTTGTCAGCGTACTTTCGGACTCACGGCGATAGAGTCGGTGCTTGGCGACGACGTCGCGCTACGGTTGCTCGATGCGCCATCGTTTCTCTTCGCTTCTCGGGTCGGTGCTCTTCTCCTTGGCGGCGGCATGCACGCATGCGCCCGAGACCGATGCCGCTAAGGAGCGCGTCGACTCCGTGAGCCAGCCCGTCGTGGGTGGCCGCCCGGCAGAGGTCGGCGAGGTGCTCGCGACGGTCGCGATTCTTCGGGAGGGGATGCCCGAGTGCACGGGCGCGCTCATCGCCGACACCCTGGTGTTGACCGCGGCGCACTGCGTCCTGCGCCCCGTCGTGGACGTCCCGGGAGAGTATTTCGAGCCGCTCGATCCGGCGATGCTGCAGGTCGTGGCCGGCCCCAGAATCGCGTCCGATCCAAAGTCATTGCTCCACGCCATCGACGTGAAGGCCGTCCATTCGGAGGATTTCGATGCGCTGTTCGAGCCCGACGCTGGCCCAGAGAACGACGAGGGGCTCGGCCGCCCGAACGACGTCGCGCTGCTCGTGCTCGATCGCCCGGTGACGACGCTCGCGCCCGTACCGCTCTTGCCGCGGGACGACGTCGCCGATCTCGACGAGGGCCGTCTGCTCATCCTCTCGGGCTACGGCATCGCCGGCAACGTCGAGGGATCGATCAAGGGGCAGCTCTACGTCGCGTCGGGCGCGTACCACCGCAACAACGGCTTCGAGCTGCACATCGGCGGCGATGGCGTCGACGCCTGCCCCGGGGACTCGGGCGGCCCCGCGTACCTCCAGCGCGGCAGCTGGCTGCACATCGTCGGCATCGCGTCGCGCGGCGTCGAATACGAGATGGGCTCGTGCGGCGCAGGCAGCATCTACACCATCGCATCGGCCTACGAGTCGTTCATCGAAGCGCACGCGGGTGGAGCGTACCCCCCAGGAGGACGCGACGTGCCGCCCGAGGAGTCGTGCGCCGTCGCCGCCTCGGGACCGGGCTTGCCGGTCGGCGCCGCGCGCTTTCCATGGTGGCTCGCGCTCGCGGCAGCTACGGGCCTTCTTCGGGCTTGCCCGTGGAGGGACGCGAGCGCGCGGGTTCGATCGAATCCACGCCTTCCGCGGCCGCGCTCGCATCGTCGCCGACGAGAGAGCGCGCGAACTCCCGAATGAGCTTGCGGCGTTCGCGCGGCGTCCACTCGATGTTGATCGCGCGGTCCGTCACTTCCCAGTACGCCCGCTTGTCGATCGACACGACGTGCGCCGCGGCAGCGCGAAGCTCGTCCGCGGGCACGGCCGCGAGGTGACTCTTCACGCGCTCGAGTGGCTCGCCGAGGCCGCGCTCGGCGAAGAAGCCGGCGCAGATGAGCTTGGACCGCACCCTCGCGCCGAGCCATTTCCCACTCGCCTGGTTCGGCATCGCCAGCAGCGTCGAGAGCAGCGGCTCGGCGGCGCCCGACTCCGCGACGAAGGCGGCCTCGACGACGTGCTCGAGATCGAACGCCGCGAGGTCGGCGACGGAGGTCACGCCGAGCTCATGCGCCACGCGCGCATACGTAGAGAAGAAGCGTCCGATGCGCTTGGCGAAGCGCTCGTTCGTGACGAGCTCGGCCGCCAGCTGCCGGTACTGGTAGAAGATGTCGAACGCCGCGCGGCTGTCGTTCTTCATCAGCGCGTCGCGTAGAAAGGTGTTGAACACGCGGATCGCGAGCGAGACGACGTGGCGGTCCTCGCGCCGCGCCGCTTCGACGGCGATGCGGCGATTCACGTTGGCGATCGTGCTCACCTCGCCCGGCGCGGTCGACAGCGCGTGGCGGTAGCAGAGCACGAGCTGGTAGAGCACCTGCATCTCCATCCAGGTGCGCTTCTCGTTGATCATCTGGATGGCGTAGTGGCTCATCCCGACGAAGTCGCTGCGGCCGACCCGGAACCACGCGTCGCCCATCCGGGGCTTGACCTCGCCGTAGCGGCGCATGACCTCGCGGAAGGCCCACACGCCCTCGTGCGCGACGCCGCGATCGGAGCGATCGAGCGCTTTGACGACGATGGTGCCGATCTGAAAGAGCCGGTCGTGGATGAGATCCTGTGCGCGCGACGGGTCGTCCCGGTGGTCGGCGACGCGGGCGAGGGTTCGTTCGGTCTCGTCGCGCAGGCGGCGAACGACGGTCGACGGATCGAGGAAGCGAACGACGTAGAAGAAATACGGGATGACGACGACCCAGCCGACGACCGCGCCGAGGACGGCGAGGCGGTACGACCAGACGGGCGCGAAATTCGGGCCGACGAGGTACATCACCCAGAGCACGTGCGCCGCGCCGACCGCGCCGAGCGTGAGCACCACGCGGTTGACGCGATCGCGGAGGAAGAGGTCGATGAGCTTCGGCGTGTGCATGTTCGCCGTCAGCGGGATCGCGAGGCCGATCGTCGCGAGCAGCATCGCCAACATGTTGTTGTAGGCGCGCGCCGTCGGGCTCAGCGCGTCGAGCAGCTTCACGTTGTTCATCACGCCGGCGAAGCCATCGCCGAGCGGCGGGAACCCCTGGGAGTAGAGCTCGAGGGCGAGCTCGGCCCCGAAGAGGAGCAACATGCCACCCCCGATCCACAGCACCCCGCGCAGGAACTCCTGCTTCAGCTCGTCGAGCGGGCGGCCGATCATGGCGCAATCTCCGTGGATCCGGGCGTCCAGCGCAACCTCTTTTCTTCGGTGGAAGGTTGATACACGATTGCTCGATGCGGCTCAGTCGTCGTCGGGTGTTGCAGGCCGGGGCGTCGGCTGCGGCGGGCGTTCCGCTGTCGCTCGTGTTCACGCGAACGGCGATGGCAGATTTCGGCAAGCTCGTCGCCGATCCGAAGGGGGTCCTCGATCTGCCGGCCGGCTTCACGTACCGCGTGCTCGAGACGGCCGGCGCCGACATGAGCGATGGCTACCGGGTGCCCGGGCGACCGGACGGGATGGAGTGCTTCGCTGGGCCGCAGGGCACGCTCGTGTTGATGCGAAACCACGAGCTCTCTCCGGGCGCACTCGACGGGCCGTACAAAGCTCAGCAGAGCCCGCCAGCCGAGGCCTACGACAGCGTGGCGCAGGGCGGCGTCACGCGGCTCGTCGTCGATGCCGCGAGCTTCGAGCGCGTGTCGAGCAACCTCGTGCTCGCGGGCACGACCCGAAACTGCGCGGGCGGCTACAGCCCGTGGGGCTGGTTGAGCTGCGAAGAGGACGTGAGCGGAACGCACGGCTACGTCTTCTTGTGCTCGGACCGCGCGACGAAGCTCGAGGCGCCGCAAAAATTGGCGGCGTATGGCCGCATGAACCACGAGGCCGCGACGGTCGATCCCGCGACCTTCATCGCGTACCTGACCGAAGATCGCGCCGACAGCTGCTTCTACCGGTTCGTGCCCAGCGACATGGCGTCGCCGTTCGTGGGCAAGCTGCAGGCGCTCAAGCTCGTCGGAAAATCGCAAGAGGACCTGGGCGCGTTGGGGACGCCGGGCCTCGTCGGGGGAGTCGAGTGGGTCGACGTCGACGAGCCCGACTCGCCGGCCGACGATCTGCGCGAGCAGGCGCAGGGCAAAGGAGCATCGATCGTGCGCCGCGGCGAGGGGAGTTTCTTCGATGCGGGCAGCATCTACTTCTGCGCGACGAGCGGTGGCCCAGCGGCCGGCGGGCAGATCTTTCGCCTCGACGTCGCGAAGAACGAGCTCTTTCTCCATGGCGTGTCGACGGACAAGGCCGTGCTCGACATGCCGGACAACATCACGATCGCGCCGTGGGGTGACGTGGTGATGGCGGAGGACGGCGGGAGCGGGAATTTTCTGCGCGCTCTCACGCCGACGGGAGAGGTCTACGATCTCGCGCGTAACGCGAAGAGCACGAGCGAGCTCGCCGGTGTGTGCTTCTCGCCCGACGGCAAGGCGCTGTTCGTGAACATGCAGGGCGACGGGCTCACGCTGGTCGTGACGGGGCCCTTCCCGCCGCCGATCGGCACGGGCAGCGGCGCGACCAC